>NZ_MVKA01000035.1:0-61073 GCF_002042905.1 Geobacillus sp. LEMMY01 | reverse complement strand
TCCGCATATGCCGGCCCGGTGGACGAAGCTGATCGCCATGGCACAAGCGTTTCTCCAACAAGAGGCGGCCTGACTTTTTTGTCCTCCGGAGCCCGTTGAACAGAACTCCTGCCGGATTCGGCGAAGCGAACCCTTGACCAACCGAACACCGCCAAAGGTAAAATTCGGTCATGGCAAGGGCGGCTTTCTTATTGCCTTCTTTTTTGTCCCCGTCGCCCTTGATGACTCTTCCGCACCTTTGGCGGGTGTTGGTCAAGGGCGAATCCGGCCCTCCGCATGCCCCACGATGCTCAATGGGATGATCTGTGTGGAGTTTTCATAGAACTTTTGACGCTACCGGCACCGGCTCTTTGTCGCCGATATCGCGGAACAACATTTGTTGCAGTCTCTCGTTTTCGACGATTTCCCGCCACGGATCTTTTGTCGCCGAAAGAGCTTTGTGAAGCCGTTCGAGCAGCGCGCGGCGCGTTTCCACATCGAACAACACTTCGCGGATATGCTCAAGCCCAACGCGCTCGACCCATTTGGACGTCCGTTCCAAATAATGCGCGGACTCGCGGTAATATTGCAAAAAAGCGCCGGTCATCTCGATCACTTCTTCTTCCGTCTTGACCGTGCAAAGCAAGTCAGCTGCACGCAAATGGGTGCCGCCGTTGCCGCCGACATAAATCTCCCATCCTCCTTCTACGCCGACAATTCCCACATCTTTAATGCCCGATTCTGCGCAGTTGCGCGGGCAGGCGGAAACGGCCATTTTCACTTTATGCGGCGTTTTCAGCCGTTCAACGGATTTATCATAATAGCGTAACTTTTTATTACATAAAAATACGCACAAAAAAGCGGCCTTCGCATGATCGAGCGGAGGCCGCTTCTCGTTGGAGGTTGCTCATAGGGGATCATCAGTGGATCGGGCGGGACGCGAGCAGCTCATCAATGATTCGCGCATAGTGGTCAATGCGCCGCTCAAGCTCATCCACTTGCTGTTCAAGCTGGGTCATATATTGGCGAAAGGTCATTGGAACGCCGTGCCGCTGTTCGAGCCGCTTTTCGATTCGCTGACGCTCGCCATGGACAGAGACGAAGATGCGCATATCGCGGCCAAACACTTCGCGTACGGTTTCACTGATGAGTTCGCCATATCTTGTTTGCAGCCATTCACATTGAATCTCGTTCATGCATTCGATGATGAGCCAATCCTCATCCACCGTCGCGGACGTCGAAGCAAACCAAGTGTCAAATGACGGACCAGACAGCTTTTGCGCAAGCTTCGTTTTCACTTGCTCCCACAGATGATACTCCTTCACACATTCACCCCCTTTCGTCTACTCGCCTGGCTGCCATAGATGTTCGCGCAATTTCGCCCGAATGTCATCCGGAATCGGCTCGGGCCGCCCGGTGTCAAAATTGAAATTGACATACACCGCCCGCCCTTTCGCGCAGACCACACCGTTTTGATGAATTTCTTCATAAATCGTAAGGCTTGTGTTGCCGATGCGTTCAATACCGGTATACACGGTCACATCTTGCCCATAATACATTTGGTTGACATAATCGACTTCCATGCGGATGATCACCATTCGCCAACGTTTGAATGACAAGTCAGGCGTAAATAGTTTAAAAATTTCATGCCGCCCCGCTTCAAACCAAACAGGCACGGTCGTATTGTTAATATGGCCGACGCCGTCCGTCTCCGACACGCGCGGCGTAATGACAGTAGTAAACATGAATTCTCCTCCTCAACAGCTATCGAATATTCCGACTCATCGTCGTTCCCATCTTGTCGAATTTAGGCGACTTATGTATATTGGTTCGCTCCAAGGTGTGGAAATTCCTGCTTCACCATCAAGAAAACACGGGAAACGTTGCGCTTTGAGCGGAAAAGAGGATGAACGCGGTGTCCGACATCGGAAGTTGCCCTTATTTCCAACAACAAAGAAAAAACAGGAGCCTGAAGCAGCCCCTGTTTTTTCTCACCCTTTGTTCGGTTCCATGATCGTCCCGGCAAACGCTGCTTGATAAATCGCGCGGATGTCGGATTCCAAAAGCGGCATCGGGCTGCGGGCGAGCAGCCGTTTTTGCTGGGTGGCGTCTTTCGTCAGGCTTTCTAGCGCGCTTTCCGGGATGCCAAAACCGCCAAGCGTCTTCGGAATGCCGACATCGGCGACGATGCGCTCGAGCTCCTCGACGCACCGGTAAGACGCTTCCTCCTCCGACCAAAAGCTCGAGTTGCCGCCGAGCGCGTTTAAGATATCAGCCATTCGTTTCGTGCAGCTTTGGCGGATGTAGCCCATCACATATGGCAAGAGCACGGCATTCGATTCGCCATGGGCGATATGAAACTGTCCGCCAAGCGGATAAGCGAGCGCATGCACGCCGGCCACCCCGGCGTTGAAAAACGCCAAACCGGCCAGGTAACTGCCGTTCGCCATATCGGTGCGCGCCTGTTTGTCCGTTCCGTTTTCCACCGCTTTGCGCAATGAGCGAGAAATCAGGCGCATGGCGGCGATGGCCAACCCATCCGATGTCGGGCTCGCGTTGACCGACACGTACGCTTCAACCGCATGGGTAAGCGCATCAATGCCCGTCGCCGCCGTCACCCGCGGCGGAACAGAAACAGTGAGTTGCGGGTCGACGATCGCCACATCCGCCAACAAATAGTCATGCGTCACGACGTCTTTCGTCGTTTCTAAGGACAATACGGAGATGTTCGTCACCTCCGACCCGGTGCCTGATGTCGTCGGAATCAATATTTTCGGCAATCCTTTTTTCTCAAGTGTTCTCGTTCCAGTTAAGTTTAAATAATCGGCGACCGAACCTTCATGCACGGCCAAAACAGCGGCCAGTTTCGCCAAATCCATCGCGCTGCCGCCGCCGACGCCGATGACGAGATCAAACTCTCCGTCGCGGACAAACGCCACCGCCTTCTCCCCCGTCTCAAGCGGCGGCTCAGGCACGACATCCGTATACACATGCACGCTGTACCCTTCTTGCCGGAGCGGAGATGTCACTTGCTCGACCAGACCGATTTTCTCCAATGCCGGGTCCGTGATGACTAAAATATGTTTCGCTCCCAACCGCTTCACTTCCGGAACCAAATGCTCAAGCGCCCCCCAGCCGACATAGCTGAGCGGCGGAAAGACGATGCGAGCTGCTGTCATTGTTTTTCTCTCCCTTCCTTCCTTATTCATAATACCCTTCTGTTGATTTACGAAATTGCTTGAATTGTTCCGCATCATGACCGAACCAAATTTTAGAATTGGTTTCTTGAGCAATGCGGCGAATTCGTTCGACGGTATTCACATAGCCGAGCGAATCTTGACACTCCACACGCCTAAAGGGCGTGGGATTCTTGGGTCGTTGGCGCCCTCATCCATTTCTGGTTCGGACAACGCCCAAGTTTAGGGGTGTGTCATCACCCCGTCCCATCGGGTTAAGATGTACCCCAATGGGCGGCGCACCTGTGACCAGTGCGCTAGGCGCTCAAGCCCGAAATCGCTTTGGCGATGTTGATGGCGCCATTCAAGTCGGCATGAATCGTATATCCGCATTTTTTGCATTGGAAGTGGATGCCGTTTCGGTTCGCTTTCTCTCGATGCCCGCATCGGCATGTTTGGCTTGTATAGGTCGGCTTCACCCACTCCACCCGAATGCCCGCCATTTCCGCTTTATAGGCAATCATCGTTTGCAGTTGATGAAACGACCAGGAATGAAGGCTTCGTCCTGCTTCTTTGGCCGATGTTTCCCGCTTTCGAATCCCCGTCAACTCTTCCATCCGAATCACGCCAACACCGTTGGCGAGGGCAAAACGAACAATTTGACGGCTGATTTTGTGGTTTCGATCCTTCATCCAGCGGGACTCTTTACGGCCGATTTTGCGAATCATATGGAGCTTCTTGGCTTTGCCCAACGTTCGCCGCAAAGCCGCATATCGTCGGCGAATGAAAGCGCATTGGCTGCCCTTGAAAAACAACGATTTCGTTCCCACGCTGGCAACGGCAATATAGCGAAGTCCTAGGTCAATTCCCATTACCTTGGTTTCTTCCCGTTGTTGGACTTCAACTGTGATCGCAATAGCGAAGTACCATTTCTTTCTCTTTTTGTAGAGCTTGGCCGCCCCTTGTTTGGCGGTTCCATTGATAAGCCGATTCAGCCATGCTTCTTGATAGGAACGCGTGACGACAGGCACGCCAATTCGCTTCTCCAGTGTGGGGAATGAAACCGTGTAGAACTCTCCTTTCTTTTCCACCTTTACGTTTTGRTTGTTAAAGCAACACCATAATGTTCGRAACTTCTTTGTTTTCTGGTTTTTCTTTTGRGACTTCACTTCTCGAATCGTCTGATTCACGACGGCAGAAGGAAACCGCTGCGAYGAAAAYTCTTTAAATCGTTTGCTCGTCGCTTGATTCAGCTCGGGATGATTCAACAGCCAATTCGCAAACGCGGTATTCACTTCTGTCATCCGTTCATACATGTCTTGTTTGACTTTCGTTGGTTTGTGCAGCTCCAGCCTTAGTGTGATCGTGGGCATGGATTCACCTCCTTGTGACGATTACAGGATACCGTTTTTTTTAGAATCATTCCATATAAGAAAACAGCTCGCTTTCATCCCACCCCTCAAGGAGTGGGCTTTCTCGCTCGCAGGTCTGTAAACATTCCACCAAAAATGATTGGACACATGCCGCATCGCTCCGCTCCCACGCTCCGCACTGGCGGCGCCAAATCGCTTCGATCGCATCTTTCCCGAACTGCATTGAGTTCCTTCCCTCCTGTTGCCCATATTGTCATCCATAGTATGCCTACAACAGATGACAGGGCTCCACAAAAGAAATTGGCGGGAAAGGATTTGATTTCCATTTATACGGCATCCATCAATGGCCATACTGAGAATATGGAGGTGTTGATTCATGAGAGAGCCTTGGGAAGAACGCGGCGCCACTTCCAGCCTGCCGCGCTATACCCCGGGAATTGGCGTTCCCGATGAAATGAGCCCGATTCGCGACATCGCCCGCGGTTTTGAAAACGGTCGGCCGCCGGTCATGGAAGTCACGCCAGCTGACAGCCGCCAAACGGCGGATGATATCGATTTTCCGCCGGTTGACCGCGCGTTTTGAAAAAGTGGCAACAAGGGCGTCCTTGTTCGGTGGCCCTTGTTGCTCGGCTTCCGTTTTCTTCCTCTGCCATCGCCGTGCACTCGATTGGCGGCATGACCGGGTCGTTTTGGCCATATACATAGCCATATAGACCATTCCCATGGAGGGACAGCCGTTGCCGATTGAGCTTCCGGACATCACGGTCATTTGCCCGGATCCAGCCGTAGAGCATGTGTTTTCTTCCATTCACCAACGGTGGGAACAATTGGTCAAAACAAGCCCGCCTTACTCCAAAGGAGAACTGTTTTCCCTTCCGTTTCCATACGTCGTTCCCGGCGGGGTGTACCAGCAGCTCTTTTACTGGGACAGCTATTTCATTATATTGGGACTGAACATTTCAAGGCTGCACGAACTCGCCCGCAGCATCGTCAACAACTTCTTTTACGAGTTGAAAACGTTTGGAATCATTCCAAACAGTTCCGAACTGGCCCACTTAAGCCGTTCCCAGCCTCCGTTATTGACGTCGATGATCGAGGAGGTATGGCGCGGAGACAAAGAGTGGCTCCGCTCCGCTTACGAATGGACCAAAATCGAATACAAAGAAGTCTGGATGGACGAAACCACTCACTATCATCCCCAGATCGGCCTCAATAAATATTACGATCGGCTTGAGTCGATGCTGCGGGTAAAGGGGGAGGCGTATCTCCATTTTGACGAAATGTATATCCCGCCTGCGTTTTGGCATGAAAGGGTCGAGGCGGAGTCCGGTTGGGACTATACAGGCCGTTTTCACCGGCAATGCGGCTATTTCATTCCGGTGGATCTCAACGCTTTGCTTTATAAGTACGAAACCGATTTAGCGGCGTTTGCCCGCCTTTTAGCTTTAAACGGCGAAGCGGAACAATGGGAGCAGGCGGCTAAGCGGCGAAAAGACTTGATGAATCAATATTTATGGAACGAGTCGTTTGGCATGTATTTTGATTTTCATTTCCTCAACGGGCGGCAGCACTGCTATTATTCGTTGGCTGCTTTTTATCCGTTATGGGCTCGGGCGGCCTCTAAACAGCAAGCAGCGAAAGTCGTCCGGCATTTACCTTTGTTCCTTCAACCCGGCGGATTGGCTGCCTCCAATGTCCAAACCGGATTTCAATGGGATTTTCCGAACGGCTGGGCCCCGCTTCACTGGATTGTCATCAAAGGGTTGCAAAACTACGGCTATGACCTTGAAGCGCAAGAGATCGCCCGGCGATGGATTCGGCTTTGCACCAAAGTGTATTTGGAAACTGGCAACATGTATGAAAAATATAATGTGGTCGACATGAGCATCCGCACCATCGGCCGCTACCCTTCGCAAAAAGGGTTCGGCTGGACCAATGCGGTCTATCAAAAAATAGCGGTTGACCTTCTTGGGTGCACGGTATGTTGAGGCAGTCGGCCTAGGAACGGCTGCCAACGGCCGCCCTACCGATGGACGGACACCCACGGCCGGCCGTCTTCCCAATGAACGCGGATCGGAAGGCGAAACGCTTCTGAAAGCCGCTCGTCGGTTAACACTTCCTCTTTTTGGCCAGCCGCAAGGATGCGCCCGTCTTGCAAAAGCAAGACATGGGTAATGGAGTCGACGATTTCTTCGATATAATGGGTGACGTATAAGAGATGGCACGGCTGAGTGACGATCTGTCCGATCAATGCTAAAATTTCTTCGCGGGCCAATAAGTCAAGGCCGACCGTCGGCTCGTCCAAAATGAGCAGCTTCGGATTCGCCATCAACGCTCGGGCGATCAATGTTTTTCGCTTTTCTCCTTGTGACAACGTTGCGTACCGCTTTTCTTGGACAGCTTCGAGGCGGAAAGACTCGATTAACGATTGCGCTTTGGACCGATCGTCCTCAGTGACGGCATCGTACAGGCCAATCGTTGCAAACTTGCCGCTGATGACAATATCTTCGACTGTTTCGGCTTGCAAGGTATCATAAAACTGATCAAGCGAGCTGCTCACAAACCCGATATGCCGGCGCAATTCCCACAAGCTCGCCTGTCCAAACCGATAGCCCAATACTTCAACATCCCCGCGCGTTGGGTACTGATAGCCGGTGACGATATTGAGAAGCGATGTTTTCCCGGAGCCGTTTAGGCCAAGAATCGCCCATTGCTCGCCTTCTTTCACCTCCCAGTTTATATCACGCAAAATCATGCGCCCTCCTCTTGCCCATGACACATCGCGCATGCGGATGATGACGGTCATTGTTCCTCTCCCCTTTGTTGTTCGTATGGACGGTCCTGATAGAAAAAATTGGGCAACATGGTCGTGTTGTCATAAGTTCGGTGAAAAATGTGCGTTGTCGCCGGAGAAAGAGGCGGAATCAGCCATGTCCAATCGCCGGTGACATGGCGGCCGGCTGCTTTCTCTTGCTGTTCAAACAACTGAAATTGGCGCGCGGCGGTATGATGGTCAACGATGCTGACGCCCGCCTTTTTGTAGGAATACAAAACAGCGATATTCAATTCGACCAACGCCTTGTCTTTCCATAATGATGCGTTGGAGTTGGTGTCAAGCCCCATGCAAGAGGCCACTTTCGGAAGCATGTTGTAGCGATAATCATCGGCAAAATTGCGGGCTCCAATCTCCGTACCCATGTACCACCCGTTAAACGGTGCTGCCATATAGCGAATGCCGCCAATTTCTAGACACATATCTGAAATAATCGGGACCGCGTACCATTTTAACTGCAGATCGCGAAACCACGGAAACTCCGGATGTTCAATTGGCACCTCAAGCACCAATTCTTTAGGGATCGGTGTCCAAACAGGCTTCTGGCCGCCTACCTGGATCACCAAGGGCAACACGTCAAAAGGCGTTTTTTCCCCCTTCCACCCAAGCTGTTCACAGGCGCGGGTGAAAGTGAGGGAGGATGAGTCGCCGATGATCCCTTCTTCGGTTTCATAACCGGCATAACGAATCAGTTGATGATTCCAAATGCGCACTTCCCCATTTGGACGGAAGATCGTGATCGTCGGCCGGATTTTCCCACCATTGGTCGCAAACTCAATATGATGGAATAGATAAGAAAAAACCTCGTCTACGGTAACCGCCTCTCTCGCATCAATGACATAGAGCGATTGCCAAAACAAGCGGCCGATGCAACGGTTGCTATGACGCCAAGCCATCTTAGCCCCATAGCTTAACTCTTCGTACGTATGGCTGTATGTGCCGGTTTGTTCCACTTCCCAACGGATTTCGTTCAACCGCCGCTTCATTTCTTGCTCACTTTTTCCAAGCTCCCGATAGCTCACCGTGATAAACTGTTCTGCTTTTTTCATCAACTGCACATCATGCTGTCTGACCCTTGTTTGATTCATATCACTCTCGATGTTTACCATATATGCTTCTTTTTCCTCCACTTTCGATCGATTGGACTCTTCGCAGTCATTCCAATTCCAATCAATAAACAAATTCCCCCGACCCACCACATTTGCTCGATAAACATCGAAATCGCCAAAAAAATGAGCGCAAAACCAAGCAGTCGACGGATCGACATGATTCTCTCCCCTTTTCCCCGCCATCGAGCGCTCTCCCATCGCGCAAAAGCAGCAGTGAACAATGCTTGGGAGACGTCTATCCTACGGGGCAATTGAGAATGAAGCAACGCTCTCGTCCCTATTGTAACAGATGCTTCCATAAAGAGAACAGAAAATTTTCAATGAAACAAACCACTTTGAACAGCTTTTTCCTTCAGCACGCGCATCCATGGGTTTAATGAGCCTTTCAACAAAAGTCCGGCCAAAAGGGCGGCAACGGCAAACAAGAGAAGCCGCTTGACATCATGCTCAACATTTTCCCATACGATCCCGCCGACCGCCTCGCGCATTACATCAATGGCATAGGTAAACGGCAGCCAAGGGTTTAATTGCTGAAAGAACGGAGGAATCAGCTCAACGGGATACGTTCCTCCCGCTCCGGCAATTTGCAAGACGAGCAACACAATCGCCATCGCTTTTCCCACATTGCCGAACAAGGAAACAAGCGAAAAAACCACTGTCATAAAGACAAAACCGCACAAAAGGCCGAACGTCATGAACCATCCCGGCTCACGGACGAAAATATTCGGCAAGATGAAAGCAGCTCCAGCTGTCACGACCATCGCCTGCAAAGCATTCAGCGTCCAAAAGGTCAACAGCCGTCCGGCATATCTTTCCCGCTCATTCGCTTCCGAAAACGAAGAAGGATCCGTCGACAAGACGGAAACAAGCAACAAACATCCTACCCATATGGCCAGCACCGTGTAAAATGGATTCATGCCCGAACCATAGTTCGGCAACGGGAAAAGGTGGAACGTTTGCACGTCAACCGGGTGGGCCAAAAATGCACCTTTCGCCTGTGGATCTTGTTTCAACAAGCGAACTGGTGGTTGTTTTTTAAGGCCTTGACGATCTCATCGCCGGCGTGAAACCGGTGACCGGCCAACTCCGCCCCGCGGTCTTCGTTCACCACCCCAACCGGTAAATCATCTGTATGGGCATAAGGGTCAATCGAAGCCTCTACATTGATCCAAGCGTAAAGCGATGGAAGAACGATCAGACCGAGAGCCAATATGGCTGCGGCCCAGTTGGTCGTGAGATGTTTCAAATCGTTCACTTGAACGCTCTCCCACCTACGCTTATACTTAGAGGTGGGAGATTCTTGGGAACACCCGCCCCACGGCAGGCTATGAACCAAGCCATCCCCGTGCGTCCCACGGTTGAGCTGCCTTACTTACAAAGACAGCAAACGAAGCCCTTCATTCAGGATATTCCGGGCGGCGTTCTCGTCTCGATCGTGTTCGGCTTCGCATTTTGGGCACACCCACTCGCGGATGTCGAGCGATTTCACCTCAACCTGCCGATGCCCGCAGCACGAGCACCATTGGCTCGATGGGAACGTGCTCCCGACACGGACCACCGTCCGCCCGTACCATTTCGCTTTAGAGCATGTTGAGAAAGCGCCCCCACGCGGAATCGGAAATGCCCTTGGCCAACTTGTGATTCTTCTGCATGTTCTTGACGCGCAAGTCCTCCACGCACACCACTTGGTTTTCGCAGATGAGGCGGGTGGACCATTTGTGCAGGAAATCGTTCCGGCAGTTGGCGATTTTTTCATGAAGCTTGGCTACTTTTAAACGGGCTTTCTGCCAGTTCGAACCGCCCGGCTTCCGGCGGGCCATCACCCGCTGCCAGTAGGCGAGCTTTTCTTCATACCGGCGCCAATACTGGGGGTGTTCGATCTTTTCGCCTGTGGAAAACACCACGATATGTTTCAATCCCAAATCGACACCCACTTGCTTGTCCGTCGCCGGTAATGGAGGGATTTCCGTTTCCACCAAGATGGAGACGAAATACTTCCCCGTTCGGTTGCGACGAATGGTGGCGGAGAGAATGCAGCCTTCCACCGCACGGCTTTTGGCAAACTTTACCCATCCAAGCTTCGGGAGTTTCAAACGATGGCCATCCGCTTCAATCGATGGGCGTCCTTTCTTTGGGTAGTTGCACTGAGCGGTGTACGATGGATTCGGGTGTTTTTTGCTTTTGAAGCGGGGAGCGTTCGCCGTTCCATCAAAGAATCGGTCAAACGCCTCGGCCAACTGCTGCAGCGCGTTTTGCAAGGCGGTCGAATCGGGAACCTTCAGCCACGGAAGGGTTTTCTTCAACGCTGTCAATCGTTTGGAACACTCGTTGTAACCGAGTCCTTTTCCCGTGGTTTCATACGCCTGATTCCACTCGGCCAAAAAGTGGTTGTACACAAACCGGCAGCACCCGATCGTTTGGTTGATAAGCTCCTCTTGTGTTCGGGTGGGATACAGCCGAAAGCGATAGGCTTGATACATGATCTTCTCTCCTACATCAGGGAACGTGTGTTCTATTGCTATCCATTTTACACCTTCTGTTTTGTTCAGGCAAGAGGAAGATCGATGACGAATCCCGATTCCTCCCCCACTTACGCTCACGCGTGGAAGTGGGGGTCTTCTCGGTTCAGGATGATAAATGCGCCATGCCTGTTTCACTTTGATCCGCTTCCTTTTCTTTCAAGTCGATGATGCTGCTGTTAGTATGAGCGGATCACGGAAAACTAAACCAACTTGGCCAGTCCTGTTGTTCATTTGCGGAAAAAAAGCCAAAGCGCCAAAAACAAACAGGCTATAGCAGCGAGGCGCGTCATGTCAAACGGAATGCGCTGTCCCCCGAATAACCCGAAGTGATCAATGATCGAGCTCATGACGAGCTGGCCGGCGATCACGGCTGCCAGAGAGTTGGCGACGCCGACTTTCGGAACGATCAGCACCATGACAAACACATAAAAAGCGCCGAGAATGCCGCCCGTCAGCTGCCATTTCGGCACAGAAAACATGGCCAGCAATTCTCCTTTTCCGAAAAACAATTGCACTAAAAATAAGACGATCGTTCCGATTAAAAACGACACGAACGCCCCTTCCAACACACCAACCCGCTTGCCGAGGCCGCCGTTCACTCCTGCCTGTACGGAGACAGCCATCCCGGCCGTTAGAGCGAGCAGCATCCATACCCACTTCATCGGCTCCCCCTCCTTTTGCCTATATACGCCTGCGGATCAGGCGGCGAGCTTTCCTTTCAGCGCACAGCCCTACGCCATGCCGGCGCTCTTTTGTTTCTGCCGCCTCGGTATCGCTTCCATGCAAACGAAAACCATTTGATCAAGCTCATCACTAATACACTGGCGCCGGCCATTAAGGAAACGAGGTTGACGATCGACGCCATCGTGCTCGCCACGACGGTCGGCGGCGGCTGGCTTGCTTGCGGCGCAGATCGCACTCGGCGCCCTTGTTGTCTGGTTTGACCTCCCGCCTGCTATTGTGACCATCCATTTTCTCATAGCGTTTCTCTTGGCTGGCGCTGCTGTTGATCGATCTATGCATCTATTTGCATCTGCCGGCTATTGCAACGGCAAAGCCAAACACGTCGTTGTCCATTTTCGGACGATAATGAAAAGCCGCCATCATGGTGCTTAGGGCGATCAGCCGAGCCAAGCGCGCAGCCATCCGCCGACGAACGAAACAAGGACGACCGCCCATGCTGGCCACTTCCACACGACAAGAAGAAGAAAAGCCCCAAGGGAAAACGCCAAATCGGCCGGTCCCTTCACCGCTTTCGTCCAGATCGGGTCATACAGCGCCGCAAGCAAAATCCCGACCACAGCGGCGTTAATGCCAGCAAGCGCCGCTTGAAAGCGTGGATGATGGCGAAGCCAGTGCCAAAACGGAAACGCGCCAAGAACGAGTAAAAAGGATGGAAGAAAAATGGCTGTGGTAGCCACTAGCGCTCCCTTCCAGCCCAACGCCGCCATTCCAATATACGCGGCAAACGTAAACAGCGGCCCAGGGACGGCTTGGGCGGCGCTGTAGCCGGCTAAAAACTGGTTGGCGGTTATCCACCCTTGCGGCACCACTTCCGCCTCCAAGAGCGGCAACACCACATGACCGCCGCCAAACACGAGCGCCCCGGCGCGGTAAAAGCTGTCAAACAGCGCCAAAAACGGTGAATGGATCCAAGTGCGAATGAGCGGCAGCGCAACAAGCAACACGGCAAACAATGAAAGCAGCGTCAAACCGGTGGAACGACGAATGGAAGGCGGGATGCCTGCCGAAGACGAAGAAGGTGCGACGTTTTTTCGCAATCCAACAGCGCCAATGCCCCCCGCTGCGGCGATGACGGCTACTTGGCTCCACGCGCCCGGCACAAGAAGCACGGCGGCCGCCGCTATGATGGCGACCGTTGCCTCGAGGCGGCCAGAAGCGAATTTGCGCGCCATCTCCCATACGGCTTGCGCCACGACCGCCACGGCCGCCAACAGCAAGCCGTGCATCCAGCCGGCGTCACCCCAAGAATTGTGTTGCAGCCAAACAGCAACCAGGCTGAGGGCGACCGCCGACGGCAGCGTAAAACCAAGCCAAGCTGCCAACGCCCCCCAAACGCCGGCACGCATGAACCCGATGCCGATGCCGACTTGGCTGCTCGCCGGACCAGGGAGGAATTGGCATAAAGCGACCAAATCGGCATACGTTTTCTCATCAATCCATTTTTTTCGTTTGACGTACTCTTCGTAAAAATAGCCGAGATGAGCGACCGGACCACCAAATGACGTTAAACCGAGGAGAAGCGCTGTTTTTCCGACTTCCCAAACCGATCGCCGCCGGCTTGTTGCTTGTTGATCCGTCAAGGTCAACGAGATTCACTTCCTTTCGTTCATTCGTTTGTCGTGCTACAATCATATTATCATCAATGCGAGGAGAGGACGTTATGAACATTCGGATCATAGCGGCAAATGGCTTGATCGCCGCCGTGTATATCGCGGTGACGGCACTCATTCAGCCGTTTGGCTTTACGAATATTCAGTTTCGCGTGTCAGAAATATTGAATCACTTGGTCGTGTTCCGCAAAACATACGCCATCGGCATTGTGCTTGGCGTGTTTTTCGCCAACTGGTTTTTCTCGCCGATCGTCGCGTATGATCTCGTATTTGGCGTTGGCCAGTCGGTGTTGGCGCTGCTCATCACGATCGTCTCTATGCGGTATGTCCGAAATGTTTGGGCGCGCATGGCCGTCAATACGCTGTCATTTACTGTGACAATGGCCATTATCGCCTTCGAATTGAAACTGGCGCTCGGCCTTCCGTTTTGGCTTACGTGGCTCACGACGGCTATCGGCGAGTTGGTCGTCATGGCCGTCGGTGCACCGATCATGTATGCCGTCGGCCGTCGGATTGCTCCAGAAGCCTTCCGGGCCGCTGACGGCCGCAACGACTGACCAAGTGTTCCTACGGCATCGAGCGCACCGCCCACTCGATGATCAATGAACAGACGGCAAGCAGCACCGACGTCGCTGTCATCGTTTTTAACATGTACCGCAGCTTTGGCTGAATGTTTTGGCAAAAACGAAGGATGATGAAGCTCGTGACCATCCCGCCAGCCCATACAGCGAGGCCAATTTGGGTCGTGAGCACAGTCCAGTCGCTTATCCAGCAGCAAATGACAGCAACATGACAAGCCAAAAGCAAATACACGATCGTCCTCATGGTTCTTTTCCCACCTGATAGGAGTGCCGGGTTTTCGGAACGGAGGGCGACGACCGTTTCACCGTCTTTGCAGCCTCGAAGCTATGCCAACAAATCCCAACGACAATGATCGTTAAGCCGACGAGCGCCCAACCGTTTGGAAGCGGGGCGGATAACACGCCAAGCAAAATAAATAAGGAGATGAAAAGCGCCCGTTTTTCAATTGGGCGGCGCACAGTGACGGTTCCGGTTTCCGTCTCGATTTGTTCGGTGATCGCAAAAAAGAACGAAGCGGCAAGGCCGAGGGCCATTTCCCGCATGGTCGGTCTCTCCCCTCCTGTGATTAGATTCATCATGTGGCAGAGCAGTTTTATTTTATCGCATTATTGAAAATTTTTCTATTTGTTTTTTTGATTATTTAGAACATAGTTTTTTACGATAAGAAGTACACAATAAGAATTTATCAACCCGAAACAGTTCCGCCAGGCGGCAATCCTATCATCACCGCATCCATTCTTCTTTCCGTCACCTCCGTTTTCTTTAAATTCTTACTTGTCAAATAGGAATTTATGTATTATTCTTAATTTATCCATTATTCTTATTTTGTCAGGAGGTTTTTTTCATGCCTAAGCTTACCTTTTCCTCTGATGTCAAATGGTCTGGCGAAGGAGTACGCTCGGTGGCTGACATTAACGGCAAACAAGTCATCATTGACGAACCCCCAGTCTTGGGAGGCACCGATCAGGGACCGAATCCCGTAGAGCTGGTCCTAGCTGCACTAGGCGGTTGCATCAATGTACTGGTCTCTCTGTTTGCCAGCCATCACGGGGTCGAACTGAAAGGAGTTCAAGTACACGTAGAAGGGGATTTAGATCCCGATGGCTTTATGGAGAAAGCGGACGTTCGGCCTGGATTCTTAGAAATTCGTTACCATATTGATATCGACTCTCCTTCCGATCCAAAAAACGTCCAAGCTTTGATTGAACACGTTGAACGTGTCTGCCCGGTAAAAGACACCCTAAGGGGCGTACCCACGGTACCTATAACGAATCAAAAAACGTCATAATGCGAAAATGGAAAAGGCTGTCTGGAAAAAGTCGTGCGATGACCTTTTCAGACAGCCACTCTATTGCTCCATCCATATACCGCTCCATCTACGGATCCTTGAGAAGATGCACACTTCAGGGCTCATGCAAAGAACATTCCCATTGAAAGCCCGATGATAGGGTTCCTCTGCTTGTCAGTCTGCATCGTTTATTATTGTTTTAACTCAATCGGCACAATTTTTCCATTTTCCACCGCGGCAACGACGATTTCCGATTCAAAGCCGCCATCGTCGCCGATGCTTGGGACGTTATACACTTTCTTTTCTGCCGGAATGTTTTTCAAGCCGTCGTTCATATGTTCGCGGATGGCTTGCGGGTCATCGACGGTGCCTGCGGCTTTCATCGCTTCGACGAAAGCGTAAAGCGCCAAATAGTTGTAAGCGGCTTCCGATCCCGGATCTTCATTGAACTTCGCCCGGTAGTTTTTCACAAAATCCGGAACAGCCGGTTCGTCCGATTCGACCAGCGGCATGACGCCGATCGAACCTTCAAGCATGTCATAAGAGCCGGTCACTCGTTTCATCTCATCGAGTTTCGCTTGGTCCATAATGATAAAGCCGCCTTTAAAGCCAAGTTCGCGCGCTTGTTTCGCCACTTTTGCCGTCGGTTCCGACGGTCCACCGATAAACAAGACATCCGGCTTTTCTTTCAATGCATTCGTCACGATCGTAAAGAAGTCGGTGTCTTTCGTAAAGTCAATCGATGATTTGTAGACGACTTTTCCTCCTTGTTTTTCCCAATACGGCAACAGCTTTTCTGTCCAGTCTTTCCCGTATTGCGTAGCCGTCGGCAAGGCGGCGAGTTTTTTGCCAAACCGCTTCATGGCATAGTCGGTAAACGTCGGAATGTAGCCGTCATAGCGCGGCGGGATGCGCACGGTCAGCTTATTGCCCGTTTGTGTAATTTTCGGCTCACTCGTATACGCCGCGATGATGAAATTGTCCGTTTGGTTGAACACTTGCAGCGCCATGACGCCACCGCTGTGCGGCGTGAAAATGATCGGCGTATGATGCTCTTGCACAAGGCGTTTGGCGTTCGCCGCCGTTTCGTTTGGCAAATATTTGTCATCTAATGGGACGAGGTTAACTTTGTATTTCTTTCCTTTCACCTCAAAGCCGCCGCTGTTGTTGATTTCCTCGGCCGCCATTTTCAAGCCGTTTAACGTCCGTTGGCCATAATAGGCGGCCGGGCCGCTCAGCGGGCCGCTGTAGCCGATGTTGACCGTGCCCGTTTCACCGCCGCCTCCTCCGCTATTGTTTCCGCCGTTGGCGTTATTGCTGCTTGGCGAATTGTTGCACGCCGCAAGCATAAACATCATGATGGCCGCGATCATAGCGGCGATTGACCATTTTCTTTTTTTCATTCTACTCCCCCCTATCGATTATTTATTATTGTGAATATTTAGATAATATTTGGCACACCCGTTATTCACCCCCTTTCAGTGCCATCTCCTCTCCTTGCTTTCGCTGATGGACAGGATGAGGCCTATCATGCACCAATGTACGCCTTGCGGACATCGTCGTTGGCCAACAGTTCCTCCGCCGTCCCTGAGGCAACGATCGTTCCATTTTCAAACACATAGCCTCGATGGGCAATCGACAGCGCCGCATGAGCGTTTTGTTCCGCCAACAAAATCGTTGTTCCTCCCTCATTGATTTGCTTAATCGTCGCAAACATCTGCTCGACAATCAACGGAGCGAGTCCGATTGACGGCTCATCAAGCAGCAGCACGCTTGGGCGTGACATTAAGGCGCGGCCGATGGCGAGCATTTGCTGCTGGCCGCCGCTTAACGACCCGGCTGGCGCGTTTTGCTTGTCGCGCAAAATCGGAAACAGTTCGTATACATGTTCGATCGAGCGGCGGATGCCTTCTTTGTCCTTCCGATGGACGTAAGCGCCCATCAGCAAGTTTTCGTATACACTCATGCGCGGAAACAGTTTGCGCCCTTCCGCGCATTGCACGACGCCGCGCCCGACGATACGGTCAGGCGGCAGCGAATCAATGCGCTCGCCATCGAGGCGGATTTCCCCCCGCACTGGTTTGTGCAGCCCGCTGATCGTGCGAAACAATGTGCTTTTCCCGGCCCCGTTGGCGCCAAGCAAAACGGCGATCTCCCCTCGCTTGACGGAAAACGTCACATCGCGAATGGCCGTAAAACTCCCGTAGCGGACGGATACGTTCGCAACTTCAAGCAATGGCGCTCCCTCCTAAATACGCTTGAATGACCGCCTCGTTGTTTCGCACTTCCTCGGGCGTTCCTTCAGCGATTTTTTCCCCATAGTTTAACACCATAATGCGGTCGGCAATTTTCATGATCATCGACATTTTGTGCTCAATCAGGCAAACGGTCAGGCCGCCTTCTACCATTTTGACGATCAACTCCTCAAGCCCTTCCGTTTCATCCGGGTTGATGCCGGCTGCTGGTTCATCAAGCAGCACGAGCTCCGGATCGGTCGCCAAGGCAAGCGCGAACGCCACCCGCTTTTTCTGCTCCTGCGACAAGTTGGCCACCATCCGATCCGCCACATGGGTTAAACCGACAAAGTCGAGCACTTCCATCGCTTTTTCTTTGCATGCCTGTTCCTCGCGGCGGTGCCGTTTCGTGCGCAAAATGGCATCAAATAAGTTGGATGACGTGCGGAGACGATGGCCGATGATCACGTTGTCAATGACCGTCGATTGTTCAAACAAATGGGTCGTTTGAAACGTGCGGGCGATGCCGAGCTTCGCCCGTTCGTTCGCCGGCAAGCGGGTAATATCGCGCCCTTTGAACGTAATCGTCCCTGACGTCGGCCGGTACAAGCCGCTGATTAAATTGAAAAACGTCGATTTTCCGGCGCCGTTTGGGCCGATGATGGCATTGATTTTCCCTTGTTCGACGGAAAAGGTGACATCGTTGACCGCCAGGAGCCCGCCAAACCGCTTCGTCAATCGTTCAACGTGCAAAAGCATAGTTTATCCCTCCTCTGCGTGCCGCTCGCCTCGTCCTTGGCTCGAAACTGCCAGTTCCGCAGCAGCTCGGTTCGCTTCCGGCTCGAGACGGCGCGCTTCCTTCCGCTTCGCTTGATAGCGGATGAAGCCGCCGGCGATGCCATGCGGATAAAAAATGATGAGCAACGTCAAAATCGGGCCAAAAATAAGCATCCGATAGTCCTGCAAAAACTGCAGCTGTTGAGACAAAAACGTAACGAGCAACGTCCCGACGACCGGACCGGCGAGCGTGCCAATCCCACCGACAAGCAAATATGTCAAAAAGTCAAACATGACGCTTATATACGCGATATCTGGGCCGAGAAACCGGATGAACGATGCGTACAGCGCTCCGGCAAGCGATGTAAAAAAGACCGACAAGACAAATGAGGCGAGCTTGTTTTTCATCGTCGAGATGCCAAGCGTCAACGCGAGCTCCTCGCTGTTGCGAATGGCGATATACGTCCGCCCGGTCAGCGAGTAGACAAGCCGATACATGACAAAGATGACGGCAAACAAGAAAAACAACACCAAATAATATTGGGCGACCGGCGTTTGAAACGAGAGCGGACCGATGTCAGCCGGCGCCGGAATGCCGATGAAGCCGCGCACTCCGCCGGTTAAACTGTCCCATTTGTCAATGACCAAATAAATGATATAACCAACGCACAGCGTGTAAATGGCGAAAAAGTGCTCTTTCGTTCGCAGCGCGACAAGCCCGATGACGGCGCCAAGCAGCGTGGTGAACAAACAAGCAAGCACGAAAGCCAGCCAAAACGGCACGCCGACTTTCACCGTCAAAATGCCGAGCGCATACGCGCCCATCGCAAAAAACCCGGCGTGGGCAAGCGACAAATAACCGGTATAGCCAGCAAATAAATTCAATCCGTAAACAGCGATCATCCAAATAAAGGAGATCGTCATTATGTGCAAGTAATAGCTGTTAGTGACAAGCAACGGAAAGGCAAGCGCCAGCGCCGCAAGGACGGCGATCCATAAGCGCCGGTTAGCGAATACCGCCATTAATGTCCCTCCTTGGCAAACAGTCCGTTCGGTTTGACCGTTAAAATGATGACGAGGATGGCAAAAGCGATAATATCTTTGTAGTCGTTCGACACATACGTCGCTCCTAAGCTTTCGCTGAATCCTAAAATATAGCCGCCGACAATGGCGCCCGGAATGCTTCCCATGCCGCCGAGAATGATGATGACAAACGCCTTCAAGATAACAAGATGGCCCATGCCGGGAAACACGAGGTTGATCGGCGAAGCGAGCGACGCGGCAAGCGCGGCCAAACTGCCGGAAAGAAGAAATGTCATCATGGCGACTTTATTCGTGTTGATGCCGACCAAATTCGCCCCTTCGCGGTTTTGCGCCATCGCGATGATGGAAGCGCCGATGAACGTCTTTTTCAAGAAGAGGTAAAGCAAGATCATGATGATGACAGCGGATGCGATGATGAGGATGCGTTGAATAGTCAAGGTCAAGCCGAAAATGCTGACAACGTCGCCGTATGGGGTCGGCATCGTCTGATAGTCCGCCCCCCAGACGAACTGGGCGAATGCTTCCAAAAACAACAAAATGCCGATCGCCGCAATTTTGTCATGGAGCGGCGGTGCGTCGCGAAGCGGATAAAACACAAGCCGTTCCATCAATACACCGAGCATCCCGACCGCGGCCATCGACACGACAACGGCCAACCCGTACGGCAGCCCGGCTTTCGTCATCGCAGTGAGCGTGACATAACCGCCCATCATATATAACGCGCCGTGGGCAAAGTTTGGAATGTGCAAAATGCCATAAACAAGCGTCAAACCTAACGCGACAAGGCTGTAAACGCTTCCAACTGTCAGCCCGTTTAACAGCTGCTGGATGAATAGCTCCATCCCGATCCCCCTTTTTGTTTGCCGTTTGGCCAGACCATCAAAGCGGCGCGCCGATCTTTCATTCGGTCTGGCCGCCCGGATTGCCTGGCTCCGCCTCATTTCGACCGCTTTTCTCCAGCTCTTGGCGCCTTTATGCCGTGCAAAATGAAATCAACGAAAATGTCCGTCAGTTCTTCTTCAGAGATGTCTCCGTCAGGCCGGAACCAATAATAGCTCCAGTTGGTGATGCCAAGCAGGCCAAACGTGATCATTTCTGCATGAAGCGATGGCTTGAATTCCCCGCGGGCGATCCCTTCTCGAACCAGCTGTTCATACCGCTTGCGAAACAACCGCCGCTTTGCGCGGATTTCCGCCAAATGGTCATCAGCCAAATGCCGCATTTCGCGGAAGAAAATGCGGGCGCTTTTCTTCCGTGTGCGGATATTGCAGATGACCATATGGACGATGGCCCGCAATTTCTCCGTGCAGCTTTTCTCGGGATCTTGGACAATGCAGGCTTGCTGCCGAAGCAAATCGTCCAGATAGGAAACGCAAATGTCACATAGCAACTCCTCTTTGCTTTTGTAATAGTAGTAAAAAGCCCCTTTCGTTGCCCCGATCGCTTCGACGATTTCCTGCACCGACGTTTCTTTGAATCCTTTGCGTTCGAACAACTCTATGGAAACTTCCCTTAATTTTTCTTTCATCCTCCACGGTCTCCAATGCGTCATTCTCTTTCAATGATGGTCGCAATGCCTTGACCGCCGCCGATGCACGCGGTAATGAGCGCGTATTTCCCGCCGCGGCGCTTCAGTTCATACACCGCTTTTGTGATCAAAATCGCCCCCGTCGCGCCGAGCGGATGGCCATGGGCGATGGCGCCGCCGTTGACGTTCACTTTTTCGGGATCCATCTCAAGCTCACGGTCACAGGCGATCACTTGCGCGGCAAACGCTTCATTGATTTCAATGATGTCCATATCATCAAGCGTCAGCCCCGCCTTTTCAAGCACTTTTCTTGTCGCCGGCACCGGGCCGATGCCCATGATGTTCGGATCAACTCCGGCGACCGCATGGGCGCGGATGACGGCAAGCGGCTTTAAGCCAAGCTCCTCTGCTTTTTCCCGCGACATGATGACGAGCGCCGACGCCCCGTCGTTCAATCCGGAACTGTTCCCGGCCGTCACCGTTCCGCCTTCCAAAAACGCCGGCGGCAGTTTTGCGAGCGCTTCCATGGTTGTGTTTGGTCGCGGATGTTCGTCCGTATCGAAGATGAACGGCTCCCCTTTTTTCACCGGCACGGCAATAGGCACGATTTGCTCGTCAAATCGCCCTTCCTGCATGGCGCGCGCCATGCGCTGCTGGCTGCGCAAGGCGAATGCGTCTTGTTCTTCACGGCTGATGCCGTATTGTTTCGCTAAGTTTTCCGCCGTAATCCCCATCGGCGGATCGCCGATTTCTTTCGGAGATAGCTGCGACTTTCGAAAGCTCGGCGGCGTCGAGCTGTACGGTTTTTCCGGGCGGTCCATCAAATACGGCGCGCGGCTCATGCTTTCCACGCCGCCGGCAATATACACATCTCCGTCGCCGGCCCAAATGGCTTGCGCCGCTAAATTGACGGCGTTAATGCCCGAACCGCACTGCCGATCGACCGTCACCCCCGTCAGCTCAAGCGACAATCCGGTTTGCAGCGCGGTCAGCCGGGCGATATTGCCGCCGCCGCTTAGGACGTTGCCCATAATGACATCATCGACATGCTCCGGACCAATATTCGCCCGCCGCATCGCTTCTTTGATCACTTCCGCGCCGTAAATATGCGCCGGCAACGTCGCTAAAGCGCCACCTTGGCGGGCGATGGCCGTTCGTACGGCCGACACAATGACGGCATCCCGTCTCATCCTGACTCCTCCTCATCCCCTTTGTAGTACGAAACCCGGCAACTGGGCGTTCTCGATGTTACCGGGCTCGCTGCCTTGCTTCACTCATACAGAGAAAACACGGCTTCGCCCTTAATGACTTCTTTTCCATGCTGGTTGACGGCGGCGACGGCAAAGCGGATCGCTTTCTCGTCTTTTTCCTTCACCGTTGCTTTTAAGGTGATGACATCGTTTAAAAACACCATCGACTGGAAGCGGACGAAATAGTCTTGGACAAACCCTTCTTCGTAGTACGGCGTAAACAGCTTCGCGAGGTTGCCCATCGTCCACATGCCGTGGGCGATAATGCCCGGCAGGCCGGCTTTTTTCGCCTCTTCATCGATCGTATGAATCGGGTTGTAGTCGCCTGATGCGCCGGCGTATTTGATTAAATCGAGCCGGGACACCGGTGCGAGCGTTACTTCGGGAAGCGACTCTCCGACTTGCCATTTGCGGATGCTCGTCATACGCTCATCGCCTTTCTAACCGCCTCGTTAATGATAATCGTCGAGGTGGAAGTGAATAGAAGACGTCCATCAGCGTCCTCGCCGTTGTTCGCGATCACTAAAAAGCCAAGCAAACCCATGCTGCTTTGTTTTTCGTAATAATCTTTCACTTCGGCATAGCAATACAGCTCTTCACCGACAAACAACGGGCGCTCATAATGGAAGTGCTGTTCGCCATGGATGAGCCCTTTGGACGGCAATTTCAGCCCTTCAATGACGCCGTAGTCAAACACGCGCGGAAACGTCGGCGGCGCAATGTTGCGCCCGTAGCGCGACCGTTTTCCCGTCTCTTCGTCCCAATAAATCGGGCTCAGATCGCCGATCGCTTCAGCGAATTTTTTCACCGCTCCGCGCTCAACGACGTTTTTCACTTTCGCTGACCGTTTCCCGATGTCATTTTGGTACATGCCCCGTCCTCCTTGTTTTCAGCATTTCGGACCGCCGGCGACATACAGCACTTGGCCGTTGACAAACGACGACCGCTCATCGGCGAAAAAGGCAACCGCATGAGCAATGTCTTCCGGACGGCCGCTGCGCCCGACCGGGATGTTGGCGACGCTCGCTTGGATGAGCTGCTCAAACGAAATGCCAAGCCGCTCCGCTGTCGCTTTCGTCATGTCGGTTTCAATAAATCCAGGGGCGACGGCATTCGTCGTGATGCCAAACTTGCCAAGCTCAATCGCCAGCGTTTTCGTAAATCCTTGGATGCCGGCTTTCGCCGCCGAGTAGTTCGCCTGGCCGCGGTTGCCGAGCGCCGAGGTCGACGAAATGTTGATGATGCGGCCGTACCCTCTTTCCACCATATATTTTTGCGCGGCGCGGGCGCAGTAAAATGCGCCTTTCAAATGGACGTCCATCACCGTTTGCCAGTCGTCATCAGTCATTTTAAACAGCAAATTGTCGCGGATGACGCCGGCGTTGTTGACGAGAATATCGAGCGAACCGAACCGTTCGACCACTTCTTGGATCGTCGCTTCTACTTGTTCGCGGTCGGTGACGCTCGCGACTTTGGCGTAAACGTCATACCCTTTTTCCCGCAGCTCGGCAGCCGTCGCTTCAAGGGCTTCCGCGTTTAAATCAATGAACGCCACTTTCGCCCCTTCTTCGGCAAAACGGGTGACAATCGCTTTGCCGATGCCGCGGCTCCCCCCGGTCACAAACGCTACTCTTCCTGCAAACCGTTGACTCATCGGTTTTCTCCTCCCTTTCGGTAACGCTTTCATTTTTTAGAGAAACTGTCCAAGTTTGACATGCCCCTTAATTAAGTTGCGGGCGATAATGAGGCGCTGAATTTCATCCGTGCCGTCGTAAATGCGCCACAATCTCGCTTCACGATACCAGCGCTCGATCGGCATTTCTTTCGTGTAGCCCATGCCGCCGTGGATTTGCATGACGCGGTCGACGACGCGGTTGCCCATGTTCGCGCCAAACAGTTTCGCCATCGAGGCTAAATGGCGGTTGTCCTCCCCTTGGTCAAGCGTAAACGCCGCGTTTAACACAAGCCATTTCGCCGCTTCGATTTCTACCGCCGAATCGGCAATCATCCATTGGATCGCCTGCCGCTCCGCGATCGGTTTGCCGAATGTGACGCGCTCCTTCGCATAGTCGATGGCCATTTGCAACAGCCGCTCGGCCGCTCCGACCGCACGGGCGCCGACGACCCAGCGGGCGTAGCCGATCCACTCAAGTCCAAGCTTATAGCCGTGATGCAGCTCGCCTAAAATGTTTTCTTCCGGCACGCGCACGTTTTCGAAAATTAAGCTGGCTGGAGTGGAAGGTCCCATCGTATGTATCGGTTCCGAACGCCAGCCCATCTCGCGGTCGACGATAAAGCACGTCACCCCTTCGCGCCCGTTCGAGGCTTGGTGACGCTCTTTGTCGGTGATGGCGATCACCATGACGAAATCGGCGTCGTTGCCGCCGGTAATGAACGTCTTCTCCCCGTTTAACACCCACTCGTCCCCGTCTTTCACTGCCGTCATTTTAATGTTGCGCGTATCCGATCCTGCTCCCGGCTCGGTCATGGCAAAGCACGATTTTTTCTCGCCGTTGATCGTCGGGATCAAATATTTTTTCTTTTGCTCTTCATTCGCGTAATACAAAATGTTGTCCGCCGATCCGCCAAACTGGAACGGAACAAGCGTTTTCGACACTTCCATCAACACAATCGCCTGCATGACATGGCCCAAATTCGCGCCGCCGTATTCCTCCGGCGTGTTGATCCCCCAAAACCCCGCTTCTTTCGCTTTGAGCTGCAGCTCTTTTAATTTTTCGGGCGGGAGCCCAGGCTTCCCTTCGCGCTCATTGCGCAATACTTCATTTTCGAGCGGCATCAATTCTTTTTCGACAAACTTGCGGATCGCTTTTTGCACCATGCGCTGCTCGTCCGTTAAGCGCAAATACATGATTGTCCCCTCCGTTTTCCGTTACGCCTTTACGCTCGGCTCCACTCATCAAAATACCAACCGGTTGGTATGTTATCTTTATTATATTCGAATGTTCTGAAAAGTACAATACCTTTTTTTAATTTTTGTCCAACGGGAAAACACCATATGCGTTCTCCCGTTGGCATGGAATCTATCGATCTATTCCGCACGTATTTGCTCGCGCACGCTAGCGACCGTTTCCCCTATTCCGTCATAAATGACAAGGTCAAATATTCCGTCCATTCTTGTCGCTGTTTTGTTGATCAATACTTTCCTTGTTGCCGGCGATTCGGCGGCGACATAAAACGGGATTTGATTCACGGGCGCCACTTCCAAACTCGTTCCCATCGCCAGAAGCAAGTCGCTTGCAGCCGCCGCGGCAAACGCTTCTTCCATGTGCGGCACGAGTCCGCCAAACAAGACGACATCCGGTTTGACAATCGTCTGGCACTTTTCGCAGCGCGGCACCTCGTGGCGGTTGATAAACGACAGATCATACTTGTTGCCGCATGACGGACATGTCGCCGTCTGCAGCGTGCCGTGCAGCTCAATGACATTCGTGCTTCCTGCTTTCGTATGCAGCCCGTCAATATTTTGCGTCAAAATCGTCACCGTTTTGCCAATGTCCTCAAGCCAGCGGAGAAACCGATGCCCGTCATTCGGGGCAAAGCCGCCCATCAGTTTTAACGAAAACATCCGCTTGAATCGACGCCAAAAATCAACTGGATCTTTTTTGTAGTAATGCTCTGACAAATAATATTCAACATTGTCTTCTTGGGCGTAAAGGCCGTTTTCGCTGCGAAAATCAGGGATGCCGGACTCCGTGCTCATCCCGGCCCCGGTCAGGACGGCGATCGTGTTCGCCTCTTTGATCCATTGCGCCAGTTGCCGGATTTGGCCCACTCTCGTTCTCTCCTTTCCTACGAACCTCCTGGTTTTTCCAGTCTCGCCTTCGGTTCTTTTCGAGGCCATAACGTATAGCTGAAACTCCAGACAAAATCAATCACCAAAACCAATGTCCAACGGGCTGGCATAGTTTTCTCACAAATGGAATCGCCTGCAAGAAAAACCCCTCTTCCGAACGAAGAGAGGCTACCGTAAATTGAACCCTTTCCCTTTCACAAATTCTTTCATGTACATTCGAACCGGACGGCTTAACATACCGGCTATTTGCCCGGTCCATGTATCACGGCGGCGGCCGTTCGTCCGCTGCTCGTAGTATGCAGAAACGATTTCGTTGTAGCGCTGCAGATGCTCGATGAACCTGTCACGGTCTTGGTCGTATTCGTCCTCGTGATAAACGTGTTCAAACGGCAACCGCGGCTTTTTACCCGGCAGCTCAGCCGGATAGCCGACAGCAAGCCCAAACAGCGGAATGACCCGTTTTGGCACGTTTAGTAGCGCACACACTTCCGGCAAGTTGTTGCGCAACCCGCCGATATAGCAAATGCCAAGCCCCATCGACTCCGCGGCAATGGCGGCGTTTTGCGCCGCAAGCGCCGTGTCAATCAGCGCGACCATAAACTTTTCGGTGCTCTCAAGCGATGGAATAACGTCTTTTCCCTCGATTTCACCGATTAGCTCATGGCGATGAAAATCGGCGCAAAAGACAAAGAAATGGCCGTTATGCTCGACATAGGATTGATTTCCCGCCAACTCGGCGAGCTTCCGTTTTTTCTCCGGATCTTTCACGCCGATGATCGAGTACGCTTGAACGTAGCTTGATGTCGACGCCGCTTGGGCGCATTCAACGATCGTGCGGATTTGTTCGTCCGTCAACGGCCGGTCTTCAAAACGGCGGATCGAACGGTGTTGCAAAATCGTTTCGATGACTTGGTTCAATGTGTATCCCCCCTATTGCAAAAAACTGCCTCGTTCTCGGTGGACATGATAGTAAAAAGAGCCGAAACATGATCGGCCCCCTATTGACCATCTTGGCCGAAGGATCTCCACTCCAAAGCGAAAGTGGAAAGGAGGTCAATGTCCAAACCGCCCTTCTTGATAGTCGCGAATCGCTTCGCGGATTTGTTCCGGTGTGTTCATGACGAACGGCCCGTAGGCGACGACCGGTTCGTTTACCGGCTCGCCGGCGTAAAGAAGAAGACGGAGTTTTTCGCGGGCGGTCACTTGCAGCTCCGTTTCCTCGCCGCGGTTGTGGCGGCTGAAAAACAGCGCTTGCCCGGCCTTTCCTTCGGTGTTGTCGGCACCGAACGTGCCGCTCCCTTCCAAAATGTACAAAAAGCCGTTATAATGGCCCGGCAGATCTTGCACGATCGTCGCTCCGGGTTCGACGGTCATTTCCACCATCGTGACGGGAACGATGTTTTTCGTCGGCGCTTTGACGCCTTTCGATGAGCCGGAAAAGACGCGGATCGTCGCTCCATCTTCCTTGCGCACCGGCATGTCCTCGGCGCGCAAGTTTTGGTAGCGCGGCTCGGTCATTTTGTGCGCGCTCGGCAAGTTGACCCAAAGTTGCAAGCTGTGCACCGTCGAACCAGGAGCCGGGTCTTCTTTGTGGACAACGCCGCGACCGGCGGTCATCCATTGCACATCCCCAGGGCCGAGCGTGCCGTGGCCGGCTTTGCTGTCGAAATGTTCGAGTTCGCCGCTGATCACATACGTAACCGTCTCAATGCCGCGGTGCGGATGGGCGTCAAACGTTCCCCGCTCAAAAATGTCTTCCATCAGCAACAAAAACGGATCATACTCTTGCCAGTTCCCGGGCTCAAGCACCGGACCGCTGCGATGAATCGGACTGTTGGTCGTCATTTGCACGGTTTTCACGCGGCGAATGCGGCGTTGAATCGCCATAACCTCTCCTCCCTCATTTTTCGCAATCCCGGCCGCTGCCGGAAGGAGTGCGGCTCAATCGGCAAACCGCTCCTCCCCCTTCATCGTACCCGATTCAACCAAAAACAGGCAAATCATCCGCCTGAAAAATGGTTGCCATACAGCTCGCAAAAAAAAAACAAAAAACCTGCCGACAATCGGCAGGCTGGCGTTCATATGTATCATGGCGGAGGAGGAGGGATTCGAACCCCCGCGGGCTGTGACACCCCTATCGGTTTTCGAAACCGACCCCTTCAGCCGGACTTGGGTACTCCTCCGCAAAAAGAAGTGGAGCCTATCGGATTCGAACCGATGACCTCCTGCGTGCGGGGCAGGCGCTCTCCCAGCTGAGCTAAGGCCCCATATCAGTGGTCGGGAAGACAGGATTTGAACCTGCGACCTCACGGACCCGAACCGTGTGCTCTACCAAGCTGAGCTACTTCCCGACATAGGCTGATTTACCTTGCGACAATCTATATTCTATATGAACCTCAAAAGGAAAGTCAATAGTTTTTTTATCTTTTTTTCGCCACAACGGATGAAAATTTGTCTTTTTTCTGAAACGACCTGCATAGCTGCCGCTCCTCTTTTCCTATACTAATACTAAAAACACAGCAACCGTTTGACACTCCACACGGCTAAAGCCGTGGGATTCTTGGGTCGTTCGCGCCCTCATCCATTTCTGGTTCGGACAACGCCCAAGTTCAAGGGTGTGTCATCACCCCGTCCCATCGGGTTAGACTGTACCCCGATGGGCGGCGCACCTGTGACCAGTGCGCTAGGTTATGCGCCAAAACCTGAAATGGCTTTGGCGATATTGATCGCTCCGTTGAGTGATAGTGAAGTAACGATACTGTTGTTTTTGTTTTTCGATATTTTTGTTCCATATTATGGATTGTATCAGATTGGTGGTTATACCGCAACACTTAAAAACAAAAATTGTGGCTCGAATCAATCCCATTAAGTTAAGGGATTGCCGAGCACGCCGTCTTTCATCCCACGATGGAAACCGTGGGCTTTTCAGACGGCTTTCTCCGTAAAGTTTCAAAAGAAAGTTGCTATGGAGCCATCACGCGCTTGGACTCGCCGGCGTTCACGACGAGCAGCCGAACAGATAATGGCACCCCATCCCCTTTCACTGAAAAACCCGAGGAACGCCCCCTCGGGTTTTCGCCGCTCTGCCGTTTTCAATAGACATCTCGCCGCATAAAGACAAAAAAGGCGACAAGAAGCCCTGCAAGCCCCCAGACAGCCAGCACGGCCATCGAAAAGCCAAGCGTCATCCCCTCAATCGGCGGAGCCGCTCCTTTTATGTAATCCGTCAGCCGCAAATTGACCATAAACAAATATTTTGCCGAATGCCACGACGACACCATGTTCGACAAAATCGCGCCAGAAATCAATGCTGCCAGCATGATGCCCATCACCGCCGCCGTGCTCCTAAGCAGCACGGAAAACATAAACGTCAGTGTGCCGACGACAACGCTCACAAACGCTGCCAGCCCGAGCTCGATCAAAATGTATTTCCATTGCGGAATCATGTGGACATTCGCTGTATTGAGATCCTCTCCTTGCTGGACAAATCCGGTCAATAGCGGCAGACGGAAGCCGCCATATCCAAACACGAGTCCGGAGATGGCATACGACAGCACCGCCGCCATCAGCATAATGAGCGACACCGACAGGAGCAACGCGATATATTTGCTCAACAAAATTTTCCACCGCTTCACCGGCCGAACGAGAAGCAGCTTGATCGTTCCAGCGCTTGCCTCGGACGACACTAAATCGGCCGCAACCACCATCACTAAAAGCGGCAAAAACAAGTCGATGGCGTTTTCGATAAACGTGCGCATAAACGTCGGCGCTCCAGGGGCGGACGGATTAATGTTGTGCTCTAAGTAGTACTGCTGCTGCTTGAGGCGGATTTGCAAGTATTTCCGCCATTCCTCAGACATGCTCGGCGACTGCAAGCGGTTTTGCAAATCGACGATTTGCTGCTGCAGCTGCGTCCGCCAGTCGGTCGTGCCAAGCCGTTTTCTCAACTCTTCCGTCTCGCGGTATTGGGCGTATGTAAACAAGGCGACGAGCACCGCAATGATGGCGGCGATCACCCATAGCCGCTTTTTGCGGACGATTTTCAACATTTCATTATACACGAGCTTACTCAATCGTTTCGCCCCCTGTCAGCTCGATAAACAAGTCCTCGAGCGTCGGCAGCCGCGGTTCAATTTCCGAAACCGAGACGCCGGCTTGGACAAGCTTGGCGTTCCAAGCGGCTAGTCTCGACGGCTCATATGGCGTGACGATCGTCTCTTCATCGGCGCGCAACACCTCGGTTTCCGCCGCTAACAGCGCCCGCGCCCGATCCGTTGGAGCGGCTTTCCAGACGACGCGCGCCTGTTGGTTTAACAGCCGCTCAACCGTGTCCACGGCCAAGAGCCGTCCTTTCGCCATAATGGCGACGCGGTCGCACATCAGCTGAATTTCGCTCAATAAATGCGATGACACGAGAACGCTCAACCCTTCCGTTTCCGCCAAAAAGCGGATGAAGGCGCGCATTTCGCGAATGCCGGCCGGGTCAAGGCCGTTGGTCGGCTCGTCCAAAATGAGCACCTTCGGCTTTCCAAGCAGCGCCTGAGCGATGCCGAGCCGCTGCCGCATGCCGAGCGAATACGTGCCCACTCGGTCATGGATGCGCTGTTCAAGGCCGACGAGCTTCGCCACTTCCATGATCCGATCTGCACCAATTCCCGGCATCATGCGGGCGAAATGTTCAAGGTTTTCCCAGCCTGTTAAATACGGATACATTTCTGGGTTTTCGACGATGCAGCCGATCTGGCGGATCGCGTCGGTAAACTGGCGGTGAAGATCATACCCGCAAATCGCCACCGTCCCCGACGTCGGCCGAATGAGCCCGACGAGCATGCGGATCGTCGTCGTTTTTCCCGCGCCGTTCGGCCCTAAAAAACCGAATACTTCCCCCTCATGCAACTCAAACGAAATGCCTTTAATAATTTCCTTGCCGCGAATCGTTTTCCGCAGCTCTTTGACCGCTAACGTCACCTGTTTGGTCATTGCTCACCCTCCTCCGTCAACGTGATGAGCGAGGCGACGCGCTCTCCAATCCGCTTGTAGCCTGCCGCGTTTGGATGAAAATGGTCGCTGTACAAATAGTCGTTGACATGGAGGGCAAACAAATCAAACGTCGGCACCGCGACGATGTTCGGATAGCGGGCCGCCACTTCCGCTGATGCAAAATTCCAATCGCGCACAACCGCCGACGTCCATTTGGCATCGTCTAAATCGCCAAACGGGTTGTACAAACCGATCGCAAAAATGACCGCTTCGCTGTTGAAGCGGCGCAGCGCGGCGAAAATGCGGTCTAGGTTGGCTACATATCGCCGTTTCGCCTCATTCAGCTGCTTTCGATCCAGTTTCAACGCTTCCCCGCCTTGAAACAAGTCGTTGCCGCCGATGGTCATCACAATAAGATCCGCCATGGCGACTTGCCGCTGAATCTCAGGCTGGCCAAGCTGGCGAAGCAGTCCGTCAGAGCGAAGGCCGCGGATGGCCAAGTTCGTCACACGGATCGGCTTATCCGTTTGCCGGCGAAGCGCATCGACCATATAGCCGACATACCCTTTTCCGCTTTCATCGCCCGTTCCTCTCGTCAACGAATCGCCAAGAGCAACAATATCCATTTTCTCGTCATGTTGCCTTGTTTCAGCCGTCGGCGGCCGTTGTTCTTTCGTCGGCGGCTTGGCGGCCGAAAAAAACTGGTCTTGCACCGCCAATGCCAGGCCGCCAAGCCAAAGCACTCCAGACAGGGCGGCAACGGCTATGAGAAGCGCAACTGTGCTCCGTCGCATGCAACCACCTCATTTCTTCATCGTTGTCATCTCTCGCGATCCGTCTTGGCATTGTTCGCCATCATTGATTTGATCCGACAACCGCCGTTTTATTCGCCAATGTTTCAGATCCCAATACTTCTTCAGCTTCGACGCCGCTTCCTTTCCAACCAACAGCGCCCCGATCCAAAACATGATTTCCGCCGCCACAATGGCAACCGCAACGATCGACGCTTTGGCCGCAGTCGAAAACGGTAAAAATGGCGCGATGGGCGGAATGACCCAAACGACGAACGATGCGATGATGAACCCGACGCCAATGTGATGCATGACGGACCGCCTCTGTTTCACTCTTCCGTTCCCCCTTGCTCATTGACGCTCTTTCCAACAGGAATCAGGATCGCTTATTTCCACTCTAACATATACACCGCGATTTCACGAAATGATCCGCCTAAAAACCGAACACACACAAAAACAGTTTTTCCCGTTTTTCCAATTTTCGCTTTCCCGTCAAAAAAAGAAACCCAGCCGAATCGGCCAGGCCAATCGAATGATCACCGTTGTTTCTGCCAATAATCGATCAACCCCATCGCGCACACTTGCAAATCAAGCTCGATCGCCGCATGCGCCGACGACGAAGATGGAGCGCCATGATCATCAAGAAACGCCATCACTTCGCCGCGCAACCGGTGCGCTGCCATTTTCGCCTGCTCGGCAGCCGGCGCTTCCGGATGACGGTCGACCGCTTCTTTTCCCGCCGCCACGAACTTCGGCAGCCAAACGCGAAGCTGGCGGAACGCCTCCTGCGGGTCATCCAGCATGCCAAAATGGCCAAAATAAATGCGTTCCGGTCTCAGCTTCTCAAGTCTTGCCGCCGACTGCTCCATTGCCTCGGGATCAAATTGGTTCGGAGATGTTGAAGGCAGGCAAAACGTAAGCCCCGCTTCTTGCAGCTGCGGATAAAAAACGCCGATCGTATCGCCGGTGAACACGCCGCGGCTGTACGAATCATAAATCGAAACGTGATGGTTCGCATGCCCCGGCGTATCATAAAACACAAGCGTCCGCTCCGCACTCAACTCCAACGTTTCCCCGTCCTCTTTCACGATCAATCGCTCTTCTGGCACCGGAAGAATCGGATCAAAGAGCGACTCAAACTGCGCGCCGTACACCGCCTTCGCTCCAGCGATGAGGCGCGATGGATCAGCCAAATGCCGCTTCCCTTTCGGATGGACGACAACCATCGCATTCGGGCAATGCTGAAGAAGCAACCCCACGCCGCCCGCATGATCCAAATGAATATGGGTGACGATGATATAGCGAATATCAGACGGATCAATATGAAGCGCTTTCAACCCAGCAAGCAAATGCGGCACCGACGGGCTTGGCCCTGTTTCCACGATCGCCAAGTTCTCTTCGTGAAGCACGTATGTACCGGTGCGCTGCGGCATGCGCAAATCATACAAATCGATGAGTGAAATGCGGCGGCCGAGATCAAGCGGCTGTGCCATGTTCCCTCTCCCCCTTTGGTTGATGATGCAGAATATTTTAACATAGAAACCGGCTTCCCGCTACAGGGGTTGATAAAAAAGCAGCCCCTGCCCAGAGGGCAAGAGCCGCCTTCTCGTTTCAACTGTCGTCAACGGGGCAACAACTGCTCCGCGCGCTATTTTTGAGGGCAGGCGCTGTCGACCGTTGCCCTCCGCAGCACGAACAAGCTCCCTGATGCTCAACCCGATCGCATCCAACGCTGCCGCCAACGGAAAGACACTGTCGTTTGCCAAGCGCCCCCTAATGCTTACGACGCCAACTCCCTGCCAGTCGCCTTTCCTTTCCGCCCGTTTCGGATCGCCAGCCATACCGCCGCGGCCCAACCGATGACGATGAGGCCATAAACGGTCGGATACACCGGCGCAGGCGCCTCCCAAGCGTGCAGGAGCGTGCGGACGTTCGTCAAAATAATCAACCCGCCGACCAACACTCCAAGCAAATGGGACGGCAGTTTGCGCACAAGCCAAGCGGCGATCGGTGCAGCGACGACCCCGCCAGCCATGAGCGTCAGCACCCAGTGCCAGTTCACTTGCTCCCAACCAAGCGAAATGACGAATCCTAGCGTCGCCGACAGCGCGACGGCAAATTCGGATGTATCGACTGTGCCGACCACCTTGCGCGCTTCCATGCTTTTATTGGCCAACAACACCGGCGTCGCAATCGGCCCCCATCCTCCACCGCCGGTCGCATCAAGGAAGCCAGCCACCAATCCGAGAGGGACGAGCTGCTTATTGGACCACTGTTTTCCGGGCGTCGACGGCGCGCGGCCGTTCAACACTAAAAATCGATAAATAATGTAAAAGCCAAGCGCCAACAAAAACAAGGATACATATGGTTTAATCAAATCTCCCGGCAAGTTGCTTAAAAAGCATGCTCCGACAAACGCGCCGACCGACCCGGGAATGATGAGCCTAAAGGCCATGCGGCGGTCGACGTTGCCGAACTTCCAATGAGAGGCGCCAGACGCCGCCGTCGTCACCACTTCCGCCAAATGAACGGACGCCGAGGCGACGGCCGGAGCAATGCCGAACGTCAATAACAACGTCGACGACGTGACGCCATACGCCATCCCAAGCGAGCCGTCAATCAGCTGGGCGATAAATCCTACAAACACAAAAACGATCAGTTTTTTCATTGGTTTCCCTCCGTTTGCAATGGTTGAGCGCGTTACTTATAATTTAAATCTCATTATTCATAGATGTCAACTATGAATTTTAAAAAAATAAAAAATGCGATCATTTATTTTAGTCCCTGCTCGCAAGATGACGTTGCGAACACCGACGGCTTGGCGGCCGACGGACGGAAGGCGCCGCGCGGCCGTCCATAAAGACAAACAGCCGCCTGCAGAAAAAAGGCGCCCCGAATATGGCGACGGGACACCTTTTGGATGCTGGCTTTCGATCAGAACTTCCCTTGATACCGCTCGACTTCCCAAGCGTGGACCGCCGTGCGGTAGCTGTTCCATTCGTCTTTTTTCATCGCGACGTATTCGTTGAATACGTGCTCGCCAAGCGTCGCGCGGCCGATTTCTCCGCTTTCGAACGCAGCGATGGCCTCGCCCAAGTTTTCCGGCAAGTTGTCAATGCCAAGCTCCGCACGGCGTTCTTCCGACATATGGAAGATGTCTTCGTCAATCGGCGCCGGAGCGGTTAAGCCTTTTTCGACACCGTCAAGGCCAGCGGCAGCGATGATGGCATACGCCAAATACGGATTGGCCGACGGATCCGGGCAACGGAGCTCAACGCGTGTCGCAACACCGCGTTTGGCCGGAATGCGGATGAGCGCCGAACGGTTGGAAGCGGACCAAGCGATGTAGCAAGGCGCTTCATACCCTGGCACAAGCCGTTTGTACGAGTTGACAAGCGGGTTCGTGACCGCTGCAAAGTGTTTTACGTTTTTCAACAAGCCCGCGATGAATTGGTACGCTGTTTCTGACAACTGGTTCGCATCGTTCGGATCAAAGAACGCATTTTCCCCATCTTTGAAGAGGGAAATGTTGACATGCATGCCTGAACCGTTGATGCCAAACACCGGTTTTGGCATAAACGTCGCATGGAGACCGAACTTGCTGGCGATCGTTTTGACAACCCATTTGTACGTCGTCGCATTGTCAGCCGCACCGAGCGCATCGGCATATTTGAAGTTGATCTCATGCTGGCCTTCCGCCACTTCATGGTGCGACGCTTCAATCGTAAAGCCCATCGCTTTTAAGGCGCGGTAAATTTCAAGGCGAACGCGCTCGCCCAAGTCTTTTGGAGACGGTTCGAAATAACCGCCGCCATCATGAAGCTCGAGCGTCGGATTGCCGTTTTCATCAGCTTTGAACAGGAAAAACTCCAGCTCCGGACCGACCGAGATCGTATATCCTTTTTCCGCCGCCCGCTCGATCGTTTTTTTCAGCACGTTGCGCGGGTCGCCTTCAAACAGCGTGCCGTCCGGGTTGGTCACCGAGCAGAGAAAGCGCGCTTCCGCATAGCCTTCCTCGACCGTCCACGGCAAAACAGCAAACGTATTCAAATCCGGCAGAAGATACAAGTCGGAACGGTTGATCGGCGAGAAGCCTTTGATCGACGAACCATCAAACATGATTTTCCCTTCGACAACATCATCAAGCTGTTCAGCCGTCACGGTCACGTGCTTTAAAATCCCTTCAATGTCGACAAACTGCAAATGAAGAAGCTCAACGTTTTTTTCTTTGATCTTCTCTTTGATTTGTTCTAACAACTCCGTTTGTGTAGAGGAAACGAACGGTTTTGACATGTTACATTACCTCACATTCGTGCGTTTATTTTTCTAACATGATTTTATTATAGAAAAAGAGAAGCCGTTTGGCAACACTTTTTTATCAATTTTTCTGTATTTTTATAATGAATTTTTTTGCAAACGGTTTCAAATTAGACGAATATTTATACAAAAAAAGCCAGCCGAGGAGATAATCGTCTCCTCGGCCGACTTTTTCTATCCACTATTGATGTTACGTTTTCTCCTCACGCCGACGCCACGAGCCGGACGAAATGATCGGCAGGCCGGCGGCTTTTTCCGGCAAGTAAACGTAGACGTACCCTTCGATCGGCTGGTGGGCGTCGCGGACCCATATCCGCTCATATTCGTTATCGTCCCGTCCTTCGGCGTAGTCTTCAAGCTCATCCATCGCTTTGAGCCCTTCCTCCGCCACCGTCAACCATTCCCCTTCCACTTCCCCTTCTTCTCCGAGCACAAGCGCAGGGTACGGGCCGACGCTGTACAAACGGCCGTTCACCTTCCCTGGGCATACGGCGCGAACATAAGGAGCTACAACACAATGGTTGTCCTCGCCGGTCAGCAACGTTCCATACACAAACACTCGATATCGTCTTTCCGCCATCTCACTTTTCTCCTTTTGTTTACATAACATAGATTATGAAAACTTGAAGAAGAAAACAAAAACAATGGAAGCCCTGCCTCTCATCCATCCTTGCCGCTCCGTGGCGGCGCCAGTGTGAATTTGTCAAGCGGACAGCGGACAACGAAAAAGCCGCGCCAGCTCCATGAGCGGCAACGGCACGGCTTGCGATGATCCCGCAGCAAACGAATGACGCTTTCTTCATCATATCCGTTCGACAACGAGAAGTCAAGCAACAGTTTACGCGGATGGCTTCCATTTAATGCTGCAGCCGATGCTCGGCTTTTGCTTTTCCGGCACCGGACGGCCCTCCAACAAAGCATCCAGCGCGGCGCGGATCGATTCCCCGGTCACCGGAATGCCGTTGTTCGGCCGCGAATCATCAAGCTGGCCGCGGTAAACGCATTTCAGCTCACGGTCGAAAATATAAAAATCCGGGGTGCAGGCGGCGTCGTACGCCTTCGCCACTTCTTGCGTTTCGTCATACAAGTATGGGAACGGGTAGCCAAGCTCTTTAGCCACTTTTTTCATGTTTTCGGGCGAATCTTCCGGATATTGTTCAGCATCGTTGGAGTTGATGGCGACAAACGACACCCCTTTGGGCATATAATCGTTTGCTAGGCGAACAAGCTCGTGCTGTACATGCTTTACAAACGGGCAATGATTGCAAATGAACATAATGACAGTCGCTGCGTCCGATTTCACATCCTCAAGACGAACGACGTTGCCATCGATGACATTCGTGAGGGCAAACGGGGGCGCTTGTTTGCCAAGCGGAAACATATTCGATTCGACAGCTGGCATACCTAACACCCTTTCTTCCATTTTTTCTCTTTCTATTATACCAAAAGAGAGCGGAACGCCACAAATAAACCGCCCAAACCGACCGAGCGGCAGCGGCATATGATGCCACATAGACGAACGGAAAGGAGGCTTTTCCCATTGATTTACATGAACAAACAGATGACCCCGCGCGTGTACGGTGCAACTCCGCCTCCCTCCTCGCATTCGGTGTTTTATTACCGACGCGCCAAAACGGAACAAATGATTGAAGAGCAAACCCAGCTGCTTGAACAGTTGGCCGAGGCGTTCCTTCGCCTCAAGCTGGCGGTGGAGGAAGGACGAAAGCAGCAAGCCGATGATCGTGAGAAAATCGCCGATGCCTTGACTCGGCTTGAGCGTTCGCTTGCCGCCGGGCAAACGGAACAAGCCGAGCATAGCGGGCGTCTCGTCAAGGCGCTGGACGGCCTCAAGGGGATGGTGGCGGCAAGCCAAACCGAGCAAACGGAACTGTATCGCGAACTAACTGAAACCGTTTCGCGCTTCATTGATGCCTCTAATGCCGGGCAAAACCTGCAGGCGGAGCAAAGCAAGCAATGGGCAGCAGCGTTCGCCCGGCTCGAGCAATTGCTCGCTGCCGGACAACGAGAGCAAGCGGAGCTCGCCGAAACGCTGGCCCGCCTTGAACGATCGGTCAACGCCCACGAGCAGATGGAGCACGAACAGCGGCGCGCATGGGAGGAGCAGTTCGCAAAAGAAGAAACAGCGCGCCAAGCGGTCATCGAAGCGTTGATGGTGCAAAGTGAAGCGATGCACCGGCTTGAGCGGCAATCGACTGAGCGGGAACAAACAACCGAAGGAATGGCCGCCCGCCTGGAAGGGCAAGAAAAACTGTACCAAAAATTAGTGGAACAGCTCGAGTTGCAGCACGTCTTTCACCAGACAGTCATCGAGCGGCTTGAAGCGCAAGAGGCGGCGCAATACAAAGTGACCCGCCAGCTCGATAGCTTAAAAGAAGCGCTGTATGAACGATGCTCCTTTATCGTTGACAGCGTCAAACAACTGTTTTTCTCGTTCTTTTCCGGGCGGGGGCGCAGCCAAAAAATCGACCGCCAAGCCGCTGAACCAAAAAACCCGATCCGCTTGTAGAATGTCATCCTCTTTCGGCGTCTGCCGCCATCCGCCGGCTGAAACGGCGGACTGTTTTTTTGGCTGGCTGCCGTCGGATGGCAAAAGCAAATCAATGGACAACAAGAAACGAAACATCCCATAATAAGAACTAACCATTTTTATCATCTCGCGCCGAGAAGACCCCCACTTCCACGCGTGAGCGTAGGTGGGAGAGCGTTCAACCGCAAGGAAAAGAAAGCCTTGATACAATCAACATTTCTAGAGGGAGGAGAAATGATCATGCCGCTAAAGCTCAGCGTTCTTGATCAATCGCCAATCGCCGAAGGCATGACCGCGGAAGAAGCGCTTGAAAACACGGTCCGGCTCGCCCAGTTTGTCGAAGAGCTCGGCTACAAGCGTTTTTGGGTGTCCGAACATCACGACGCGAACAGCCTCGCCGGCTCGTCTCCAGAAGTGCTGCTTGGACACATCGGGGCGAAAACGTCGCGCATTCGCATCGGCTCAGGCGGGGTGATGTTGCCGCACTACAGTGCCTATAAAGTGGCAGAAAACTTCCGCGTGTTGGCTGGTCTAGCCCCCGGCCGCGTCGATCTCGGCATCGGCCGCGCGCCTGGCGGCATGCCGCGGGCGACGATGGCGCTCCAAGACGCCCGGCCGCGTTCAGCGGACCGCTATCCGGAACAAATCGATGACTTGCTTGGGTATTTGCACGATGCGCTTCCGCCCGTCCACCCGCTTTATGGCGTCAAGGCGACTCCGATTGTGCAATCGCCTCCGGACGTGTGGCTGCTCGGCTCCAGTTCGGAAACAGCGAAGCTGGCGGCGGAAAAAGGTCTGCCGTACGCCTTCGCGCAATTTATTAACGGCGAAGGCGGCGAAGAGTACATGCGGCTGTATCGCGACCGGTTTACCCCATCGCCGCTTTTGAACGAGCCGCGTACACTCGTGGCTGTATTTGCCATTTGCGCCGAAACGGATGAAAAAGCGGAATGGATCGCGGGAAGCCTTGACTTGACGCTGCTCATGATCGAGCAAGGGATGGCCGTCAACGGTACGCCGAGCCCAGAAAAAGCAGCCGCCTACCCATACAGCCCGTATGAACGCAAACGGATTGAGGACAACCGGAAGCGGATGATCGTCGGCAGTCCAGCGCGCGTCAAAGACGAGCTGTATCGGCTGAGCGAAGAGTATGAAACAGAGGAAATCATGCTCGTGACGATTACATACGACTTCAAAGATAAACTCGCGAGTTTCCGGCTCATCGCCGACGCTGTATGGGGGTGAACGCGATGCAGATTCTCTCCATTAATGTCGGGAAGCCGAAAACGATCCACATCGGCGGCCAGCGGATCACAACCGGCATTGACAAAACGCCGGTCACTCATCCCGTTGCGGTCGGCAAACAAAACTTGGCTGGAGATGGACAAGCCGACCTCGTCCATCACGGAGGAGAAGATAAAGCGATTTGCGCCTATCCGTCCGAGCATTTCGTCTATTGGGAAGAGCGATACGGCCGCCCGTTTACGGCGGGGGCGTTTGGAGAAAACTGGACGCTTCTCGGTTTGACGGAAGACGATGTGTGTCTTGGCGACATTTATGCCGCCGGCACGGCGCTCGTACAAGTGTCACAGCCGCGCCAGCCGTGCTCCAAATTGGCCTTCAAACATCAGCTGCCCGATTTGCCGAAAGCCGTCTGCCAGACAGGAAAAAGCGGGTTTTACTTTCGCGTTCTCAAAGAGGGCGTCGTCGCTCCAGGCGCGCCACTCGTTCTCGTCGAGCAGGGCGCGTGGGCGCTATCCATCGCGTATATCAATCACATTTACTATCACGAGCGCGACAACACCACCGCCATGAAGCAAATCGCCAGCCATCCGGCCTTATCCGCAAGCTGGCGCGAAGCGTTTCAAAAGCGCCTCTCCGAGCGAACGCGTCCTTAAGCCTATGTTGGCAAGACACGCCCGACACAAGCCGGCGTTTCACACAGCGATAGAAAGACGCCCTGATCGTCGACCCTCGCGACACATGGCTTTGTTCAACGATCGGGGCGCTCGTTTTCGGTTCGGTTCAGCGGAAGAGCGACGTCGCCGCGCAGGCCCACTCCTCATCGGGCCACATGCACACTGCGCAACCAATAGCGCTGATACAATTGGAAATAAAATCCTTTTGCAACCAGCAGCTCTTCATGCGTCCCTTGCTCGATCACTTTGCCTTCGTTGAGCACAAGGATGCGGTCGGCATGTTGAATCGTGTTCAACCGATGGGCAATGACAAAGCACGTCCGGCCGTTCATGAGCCGCGCGAGCGCTTCTTGAATGCGCACTTCGGTCACCGTATCGATGTTGCTCGTCGCTTCGTCCAAAATCAAAATGGACGGGTCGGCGATCATCGCCCGAGCGATGGCCAACAGCTGCCGCTGCCCTTGGCTGATTCCGCCGCCTCCTGGGGCCAAAACGGTGTCATAGCCGTCCGGCAGCTTCATAATAAAGGAGTGGGCGTTCGCCTGGCGCGCCGCCTCCTCGACTTCTTCATCGGTCGCCTCAAGCCGGCCGTAACGAATGTTGTCGCGGATCGTTCCGGCGAACAAAAACGTATCTTGAAGCACAAACGCCATATGCCGGCGCAAACTCGCCCGCTTGATCGTCCGGCTGTCGCGCCCGTCAATCAAAATCACTCCTCGATCTGGATCGTAAAAGCGGGTCAACAGCTGCAATACGGTCGTTTTGCCGGCTCCAGTTGGGCCGACAAGCGCGACCGTCTCCCCCGGGGCGACGGAAAAGGTGACGCCGTCGAGCGCCGGGCGCTGTTTGTCGTAGGAAAAGACGACTTGACGAAACTCGATGCGTCCATCAAGCCGGTCCAAGACCGCCGCTTCCCGCTCGTCTTCCTCTTCTTTCGGCAAATCCAAAATTTCCAACACCCGCTCAGCGCCAGCCAACGCCGACAGCAGTGTATTCCATTGGTTGGCCAAGTCGTTAAGCGGTCGGGTAAACTGGCGGGCGTATTCGACAAACACGACGATCGTCCCGACCGATATCGCTCCTTTGGCCGCCAGCCATCCGCCGACGCCAGCGATAAGGGCGAAGCTTACGTTGTTTAAAAAGTTCATCAGCTTCGGGATGAAGCCGGAATACGTTTGCGCCCAAAACCCGGCTTGTTTCAGCTCGGCGTTTTTGCGCGCCAATTCAGACTCCATCCGCTCTTCTTGGGAAAACAGCTTCACGACTTTCTGTCCGGAAATGACCTCTTCGATAAAGCCGTTCATCTCACCGAGCGCCCGTTGCTGCTCACGGAAACGCACCCGCGTCCGGTTTGTGATCCAGCGCATGCCCACATACATCAGCGGCACGACAACAAGCGTTACGATCGTCAACACAACGCTCTGTGAAAGCATTACCACTATAGCGCCCATCAAAGTCAACGTGCTCGAGACGACCTGGACAACAGTACTGTTAAATGTCTGGCTCATATTGTCGATGTCATTTGTAATCCGGCTCATCAGCTCCCCTTGCTGGCGGCGGTCAAAAAACGAAATCGGCAGCTCATGAAAATGGCGAAACAACCGCTCTCTGATCGCATGCACCGTCCGCTGGCCGACATCGATCATCCAATAGTTTTGCAAAAACGTCGCCGCGCCAAGGGCAATATAAATGGCAAGAAGCAAAACGAGCGTCGCTAAAAAACCGTCCGTCCTCCGCTCGACGATGTACACATCGACCGCCCAGCCGATGACGTACGGGCCGGCGAGCGCCAGCGCTGAGCTGGCGACAACCATGGCCATAGCCGCAAACAGCTTTCGCTTTTGCGGAGCGATAAATGCCCAGAGCCGCCGCAAGGTGCCGACGCTGTTTTTTGCCCGCTGGTTCGCCCCGAAGCGCGCTCCGTGAGGACTATGCCGTAGTGACATCCATTGGTCCCTTCTTTCCTTCCTGCGTCGCGACAATGCGACGGTATAACTCGCTTTCCGCCAACAATTGTTCATGGCTTCCTTGCGCGATCAGGCGGCCGTCTTCCAAAAGCAAAATCGTATCCGCCGCCATCGCTGTGCTCACCTTTTGCGTCACCATCACCGTCGTGCACGCATACCGCCGCAACGCTGCGAGCAGCTTTGCTTCCGTCTCTGCATCGAGCGCGCTTGTGCTGTCATCCAAAAGCAAAATGCGCGGTTGCCCAACCAAGGCGCGGGCGATTGACAGCCGCTGCTTTTGCCCGCCTGATAAATTGACGCCCTTTTGGCCGATCAGTGCGTCGTATCCATCCGGAAACCGAGTGATTGTTTCATGAATTTGCGCATCACGAGCCGCCTGCACGATCTCTTCCATCGTCGCTGTCATCTTGCCGAAGCGGAGGTTGTCGGCGACCGTTCCGGAAAATAGCAGCACTTCCTGCGGAACAAATCGAACATACATTCGCAGTTGTTCGACAGAAAACTCGCGCACGTCGATGCCGTCGATCAACACTCGCCCGGCGCCTGGTTCATACAGCCGGGGGATGAGCTGAAGAAGCGTCGATTTGCCGGAACCAGTCGCCCCTAAAATAGCCGCCGTTTCTTGCGCGCGGATGACAAACGATACGTCAGAAAGCGCGTCATGTTCGCTGTCTGGATAGCGGAACGAAACGTGCTCAAAGCGAATTTCCCCGCGCCGGACGATCGGTCCATCGGCTCTGTGCTCCCCGCTTCGCTCTTCCGGCACCTCAAGCAGTTCAGCGAGGCGGGCGGCCGAGGCGCGCGCCCGCGAGAACGCCATGGTAATAAACGTAAACATCGACAACGCCGCCGTCGCCCGCGTCGCGTAGTTGACGACGGCGACGACTTGCCCGGCGCTCGCCGTCCCGGACTCAACATCCAGGCGGCCGAAAAACAGCAGAGCGAGAATGGCCGTGTTCATCAAAACCAACAACACCGGGGTGATCGTCTCGATGAGGCGCAGCACGCCCATCGTCCGCTCCATGAGCGCATCGTTCGCCGCCATAAATCGCTCTTGCTCGTATTCTTTTCTCATCCACGCTTTGATGAGGCGCATGCCGGCCAAATTTTCGCGCATCACGCCGTTGACGCGATCAAGCGCTCGTTGGACGGCGGAAAAGGACGCCGCCGCCCTTTGCACAATCCACAATAAAAAAGCGGCGGACAGCGGAACGGCCACCGCCAAAACGAATGCTAGGCGCGCATGAACAACAAACGCCATCGCGACGCCAAAGACGACCAGAAGCGGTGCACGAAAGGCGATGCGCAAACTCATAAACAACATGTTTTGCACTTGGGTCACATCGTTCGTCATCCGGGTGATGAGCGAGGCCGGCGACAGCTGTTCGATGCGCGCAAGTGAAAACGATTGGATTTTGGCAAACAGCGCCGTCCGCAGCGCAAATCCGTACTCCTGACCGACGTAGGCAGCGGCAAATGAGTTGGCGATGCCCGAGGCAAACGCTAACAGCGACGCCCCGAGCATCACTGCTCCCCACGTGAAAATGGCCGCAACATCCTGTTTCATGACGCCATCGTCGATGATTTTCCCCATCAACAGCGGCTGCCAAAGCTCGATGATGAGCTCGATCAACATAAACAACCAAGCTAACGCCATCCACTTCCGGTATGGCCGCAAATAGATAAGCACCCGCCGCATGTTTGCGACACTCTCCTCTCCGTTGCCACTGCGGCGCCGAGCCGCCCGTCATCACCTATTTGATTTCATTCTAAACCCGAAAGATTGATTTGACAATGGTTATGCATTGATTGGTGATGCTCCCGGCCAAGACGGGCAAAGCCCCCGGGCGAACGTGCGTCGCTCGGGGGCTATTGACGGCGATACGAGAACAACGATCTGTTGTCATGATGGCAGCGCACCATGCCATCTACAATTCGCACCGACGCCAGGCCGAATACAACGCCTCTTGGCTCATATGGTCGAAAGAGCTTGGCGGTGCAAGGGACAACAGCTGTTGTTCATCGTCAACGATCGGCAACAGCCGGTCGAGCTTGGCTATCAGCAAAATCTTTTCTATAGCGGCGTTATCCCGGACGACGATGGCCATGGCGCGGCCGGCGCTGACGATTTGCTTAAAAAAGCGGACAAGGAGCGCTAATCCAGTGCTGTCCAAAAATTGAAGGCCGCTCACGTCGACGACGACAAGGCGGTGCTTGACGGCAGCCACCGCCGTCGCCAGCTTTTGTTCCGCCGCGAGCTGTGTATCGTAGGCGAGCCGTCCGGTTAGCTTGATGCATTCGTATGCGCGTTCTACAACTGTTTCCAATTCAAACGACAACCGATGCTGTTTCATTGTATCCCCCTATCGTTGACCAGCCATGCCCTGTCCCCGCCACCACCCGCATTCGTTCCGATCACATGAGTGCGTCATTGCACCAAAGCCCGCTATGTCGCGTTCCGACTCATTTTCATGACAAGCATCCACCGGCCGCCCTTCCGCTCAACCCACATAACGTCATCCATAATCTCGCGGATGAGCAAGAGCCCTCGCCCCGATTCGGCGAGCAATACATCGGAGAGCGTCATTTGATCGAGCTGCTCGATCACTTCCACCGGAACGCCGCCGCCCTCATCCTCAACCGCCACGGCTACATCAGCGCTTGTGACGAAAAAGGAGAGCGAAATCGTCCCCGCCTCCATCCCCGCCCGTTGAACAGCTTTGACAGCATTGACGACCGCTTCATGCACCGCCAACACAAACAATTCCGCATCACGGACAGCAAACAACGAAGCAGCCTGCTCTGCAAGGAGATGGCAAACCAAAACCGCTTCCTCGTCCGCCCGGCAGCGCACGATCCATTCACACACCACAAAGCGTCCCGCCTATCCATGAACAGTGATGGACAATAAGCAAATGTCGTCGGAAGGGCTGACGAGCGGCGGACCTTGGCTGATTAAACGTTCGAGGAAGCGTTTATCCGGCAAATGGCGGCACATTTGCGTGCATGAGCGAATTTTTTCAATGCTTTGCAAAATCGATGGGTCGATCTCCTCTAAAATACCGTCTGTATACAAAAGAAGACGGGCCCGCTTGTCGTAATGAATCACCTCTTTTTCAAACGGCAAGGAAAACGGGCTGCCGATCGCCAAACCGCCTTTGTCCAACTCGTGGACGCTTCCGTCGTCAAAAACGAGCAGCCCAGCCGGATGGCCGGCGTTGGTATATTCAATTTTTCGCTCTTTCGTGTCAATCACTAAATAAATCATAGAAAACAGGTGACGGATGTCGTTTGCCTCATCAGGAAACAACGTTTGCACATGCTTTTCCAGCTCGCTCGCCACTGAGACCGGATCGATGACGCGCACGATCAACCCGCGCAAAAGCGAACGGAGCAGCATGCTCACCAAAGCCGACGAAATGCCGTGGCCCATCACGTCGATGACGATGACCCCGTAGCGGTATAAATCGATTTGATAGCAAGCGTAAATATCGCCCGACAGGTCATCGGACGGAATATACACAGCATCCATCGTCACCGCCTCGTTTTGAATGAGCGGCGTCAACAAGTTGTGCTGAATTTTTTTCGCCAGCTCGATCTGGCGCCGCCGCTCAGCCTCTTTTTGCTTTTGCTTCGTCTCATCTTCGACAAGGACGATATATCCGTCCGCCTGAAGCACGGGAATGACCGTATAGGCGACATTGGCGGACGTGCCGTCCCGGCGCTGCACCATCCCTTCGCCGCATCGCTGCTCTTTGGGAGGAAACGGAAGCCATGTTTGGCTGCCGCAACGAAAGAGCGACCATATCGGGCGGCCGACCGCCTCTTCTTTTCGGCGCCCAAACAGCCGCTCTGCACTAAGCCCCCAATCTTGCACGGTTCCGTCCGCCGCCACCGGAACAACAGCGAACGGGGCGGAATCGTAAATGACCTCAAGCAACTCAGACGGCGTCGGTCGATCAGCCGGAGGCATAGCGGTTTGTTCAACAAAATGCCAAACGAGCCATTCTCCCTCGCTGCCTGACAACCGATAGACGTTCATCCAGCTCATGTATGCTTTCCCGCTTTTCGCCACATGGCGCGCTTCTCCTTGCCAACATCCGTCCTTTTTTACCGCCTCGGCGATGCCGTCCAACAACGCGGCCGACCATTCGGCTGAAAACAGAACGCCGACCGGCCGCCCGACTAATTCGTTTTTGGCAAATCCGAGCCATCTTGGCGTCGGTTCGCTGACCGCAACAATCGAAAGTTGACGGTCGGTAATCACCATGCCGCTGCCCAACTGTTCCGCGTCTAGCTGATCGATCGCCTGTACATTCGCCTTCACCATCGTTCAACCCTTTTTCGTTATAATCAAAATCAATAGCCTTCAGCTGACACCGGCTTCCCGAAACAAAAACGCGCATCGGCGCCGGGTTGTTTCCACCCCGCCTTCGGGTTGCATGTTCAGCACCACTTTTCGCCCCATTGTTCCTCGTAGGAACAGGTTATTGTTGTATTCGTGTTTTTTTGCGGTTTTTCCTGCTTGCTGCCGCATAAATCTTCTAGTCCGTTTTTCTTATTTTGCCGATGATCCAAACCGCCGGCGAATCGCCGCAATCACAAGCAAGAGCACCGGAATGATGATTTGCAGCGGGATGTGCAGATAGAACGTGACAATCTTTAATCCTTCATGAATATGCTCCACATAGTTGCTTGCCATCGCCACGGACCACAATAAGACAAGCGCCCCAAACGGATAAACAAGCCGCTGGTGGTTCGAAAACCCGAATACATGAGCCACCCCCACGACGCCGGCATAAAAAAAGATGGAGACTTTGAAAAACCCCCCGATCACTAGAGCGACCATAAAAAAGACATCAAGCCGCTCTAAAAAGTGAGCGACTTGAATGCGGCGGATCGTATCGAGCAACGGAAACGATGAACGTGACACCGCATCAGCTCCCAAGACGGCCGTATTAACGGCCATAATGATCGCCAGGTTGATCCCGGTCAACACCATCCCGGCAACGGCGGCCCGCCGCGCTTTTTCCGGACGATTCAAGTATGGAAACAGCATGGTAAACACGATCATTTCGCCAAACGGCACGTACAACGTTTCCGTGAACACCGTTTTCCACACCCGTTTCCACCCTTCCTCTAATACCGGTTGGAGCTGGGTGAGATCAACAACTCCGGAAGCGATAACTAAGATGAATCCAACAACCGCCAGTATTTGCAATAACGTATAAAGCAGTTCGCCGGTGCGCGCCAATACTTCGATGCCTTTATAGGCGCTGTACATGACCGTCATAGCCATAAGGGCATTCAAAACAAACAGCGGTGTTTCCGGATAGGCAAACGTGAGCAACAGTTCGCCAAAATCACGCAACACACGGGCGGCGATATAGAAAAAATAGGTAATATAGAGAACCGCCAACAACTTGCCGAGCGGCTTGCCGACGATATGTGTCACATAGGAAGTCAGCGGCTGATCGGGGTAATAATGAAACAAACGCTCGTAAACCAAAAACAGCAACAGCCCAAGCGCCAGACCGAGCAAAATGGTGATCCACACATCTTGCTTGGCGCTGACGCCGAGCGGAATGACGATCGCACTGCCATGCTCAAACAACACAATCAGGACAAACAGCTGGCGCATATTGATTTTACTATGTTCCATCTCGCTCCATCGCTCCTCACTCCACCGTATCCAAGTTTTTTGAGCCGAAAACGCTTATTTGATGTATGGCGTATTCCGCAATCCCGTGCGCCGAATGTAAGCATCCACTTTCACTGTCACCTGAAGATGAGGGAAATAGCGGTCATCCCACTCTTTTTTGATTCTTTTCCACAGGCGGGGGTGGGCGCGATGCACCGCCTCGCCAAAACCAAAAACATCAGTTTTTTCATACTGGGCCGTTTCAATCGCCTGTTTCACTTCCCGTTCAATATCCCGGCCAATGGCCTTTTCCAATTGGAACAATTGCCGGTAGTCATCCAAACGAATCGGAACGTATGCTTCACTGATATCTCCTTCCGTTTGAATGTGAACCAAAATCGATGGCCTTCCCTTTTTCCATTGGGGCTTGACTTCTGTTTTCACCCGCACGGTTCGATAGCCAATCGCTTCTTTTTTTCCATTCCAGGGGATCGTGATATTCGTTTGTTTAATTCGATCCAGCACCCAAAGCACGCCCCTTGATGTCGACCCGCTCACCCAGCGAACAAGGTGATCTTTTTTAAATAATGCCAATCCGTCCAAACTGATTCGGACGTTCGGGACCGATGTCTGGACGTTGGTTTGCCGTTTGCCGCGCTGGGGATCCCCTTCAATGGTAATACCGGTCATCACCGGATTTCTTCCGGCTCCAGACAAGCTACGAATCGCCCACCAGACATCGGTGTTGATTGTCTGCCCCCAGGCCATCTCGGAAAACTCCAACGTCTTAATAATTTGGTTGGCGGAAATTTTATCAATCGGTGTCAACACAGCTAGCACATCTTTCGCCGAATGGCCACGGGCAACAACCAGCCGTGAGGTCGTGCGAAACTGGTTGTTCCGTTCCATCGCATCGAATACCCCATTCAACCCCTCACGCGCCACCTCTTCGCCGATGACCACCAAGTTCGTATGGCCATAATACAGAATGCGTGACAACTTCTTCGAGGCTTTTCGGCTTGCCTCGACCAACGTGTCTCCGGTCGACGTATACATGGAAACGGGCACGCCGGCCGCCCCGCCGCCACGCTGGGTCGCGCCGGCGACGTTGCCCGGGTTGACGACTTGAAACGAGGCCAAATATCTGCCGTCTTCTGTTTTATCAAGGCCAACGGCAATGACAAACGCTAAGTCAGGAAGCTCCTTTTTACTCCAACAACCAGCCAGCAACAGCGCACAAACAAAAAAGGACACAAACATGGCGATAGATCGTTTCATGATCCATCCTCCTTTTCCCGGCGTGTTGGTGCCGGAGGCTGCGGTTTCTGACCCCCTGATTGGCGAATGATATTTTTCTGGTTAATCAGGCGCGGCCGCTCGCGGTACATCCATGTCGGGATTCGAAACAGGGTATCGCCCATATTAGATGGGGTGAACGGAGCGAGCGGCGACATGTATGGCACCCCAAACGAACGCAAGCTGCATAAATGGAGAATCATGACCAACAACCCCATCATGATGCCGTAAAACCCGAACATCGCTGCTAAAAACATCAACCCAAAGCGGATGAGACGGGCTGAAATGGCGATGGCAAACGACGGCGTCGCAAAGCTGGCGATCGCCGTGATCGAAACGACGATCACCATCGCCGAGGAAACGAACCCAGCTTCCACTGCCGCCTGCCCGATGACCAAGGCGCCAACAATCGACACCGCCTGTCCGACTGCACGCGGCAGCCGAATCCCCGCTTCACGCAAAATCTCAAATGTCACTTCCATCATCAACGCCTCGACAAAACCAGGAAACGGTACGGCCTCACGCTGGGCGGCAATGGCGATGACAAGCTGAGTTGGGATCATTTCTTGGTGAAACGTCGTCGCCGCTATATAAATGGCCGGCGCAACGAGCGAGAGAAAAAAAATCAATACGCGCAAAAAGCGAAGAGCAGTGGCGATATCAAAACGGGCATAATAATCCTCTACCGCTTGAAAAAATTGGATAAACAAAGCCGGCACGATCAAGATAAACGGCGTCCCATCAATAAAAATCGCTATCCGTCCTTCCAACAGGTTGGCGGCTACCACATCGGGACGCTCGGTATGATAGATCGTCGGAAACGTCGTAAACGTTTGATCTTCGATTAATTGTTCAATATAACCGGACTCAAGCACGCTGTCCGTATCAATGCGGCGCAGGCGCGCTCTCACTTCCTCGATAACCTCGTCATTGGCAATGCCTTTGATGTACATGATCGCGACATCCGTTTGCGTCACGGTGCCGATTTGCATCGTTTCCATCCAAAGATTGGGATTTTTAATGCGGCGGCGGATCATCGCGGTGTTCGCGCGCAACGACTCCGTAAATCCCTCGCGCGGCCCGCGGACGGCGATTTGCGTCTGCGGTTCCTCGATCGAACGATATTGGCCGCCTTTGGTGCTGGCGCTGACAGCGGACGGCACCCCGTCCAACAAGATGATGGTCTCTCCGGAAAACAGCTCCAAAAACAGGTGTTCCCAATCGACGACATGCTTCACACCGCCCACCGCGGCCAACTTTTGTTCGATCCACGGAAACCATTCTTTTTCTGTTAATGACAGTGGAAATGACGCCTCCAGCAGCGGCGTCAGCAAAAACTCGTACACATGTTTTTCGTCAACAAGGCCATCCACAAAGACGATGGCTGCTTTGATTTGCCTCTCTTGGCCCAGCGAAAACCGACGGATGACGACATCGCTGCTTTGTCCAGTCGTTTGGCGGATGATGTCAAGGTTGACGGCTAATTCAGCTGACATCGGCTCTTGCGGGACGTCCGCCGCCTCGCCGCTATGGTCCGGTCCTTCTTGTTTCACCCCGTCATTGATCTGCTTTTTTTGTCGGCCCATTCCCCATTGAAACAGCATGTTTTTCCTCCTCACTCCGCTTCCTTTTTATCCCTCATTATGGACACGAAATCGGGAGGACATACGCCCGTGAATCGCTTTTGGATCAATAGAAAAAACTAAAGAAAAACAGCAGGTGGAACGCCATGAAACTAATTGTTGTTTGGCTGATGTTTGCCTTGCTCGCCATAGGAACGATGGTAAGCATGGATCAGTTGATGGGGATGACCTTGCATCAATCGTTGCATATCGTGCTGAATCCCTTTCGGGTAATGGAAACGCCGGAACTATTTATTTTATCCTTGTTCATTTTTTTGCTGTTGCTCGATCTATTGAACGTTTGGATGTGGAAACGAAAAAACAAAACGTCTTGACCAACAGCCGGGGGCAAAAAGAGGAAGGTGCCCCAAAAGCAACGGGACACCTTTTCTCTTCATCGGGCGTTACCTTTTCTGTATTTGCTCCCAATGATGCTGTTGTTGCAACCACTCGCGAACATGGGTGCTGTGTGAAGACAAGGGAACGGTAAACGAATCGCCGTCGCTTTGCAGCAATTCAATATTCCCCTGCCATGTGCTCCCCCCGCCGATGATGTCCTCCACCGGCTCATTCCACAAATCTTGTTTGAGCGCCTGGACAAACGACTCAATCTCCTTCGGCTCGGCAAGCACAACCTCTGCCCGCCCGGTTTCCACATTTCGGATCGTCACCTGACGGATCGGCGCATAGCCGCTTGGGCGAAGCAGCAAATAATATTGCTGCTTATATTCTTTTGAGCCCATGATGCGCTGAAAATACGGCATGTACGGTTCAATCGGCACTACGTAGCGGCGGAGGAGGCGCGTGCCGTCTTTTAGCACATAGCCGATCACAACTGTCCGGATGTTGGCAAACCGAGGCGGCGACGGCTGATCGTGCACAAGCTGCTCATGGAACGCCCTTACTGCCTTGATGTTTTCTTGGCTGCGCAAAAACTGGTCAACCTCTTCAAATGAGCGGCCTATCATTTCAGGATGTTCAAAATTCATGGCCGATTGGCCGAAATATACTTGTTTGATGTCCGCCAGCGCCGGCACGCGCTGTTCGTAACCGAGGGGATCGAAATGAACAAGCAGGCAGATGACCCCCATCGCTCCCGCAAACGCGATATATCCTTTCCAACGGTGAAAGACGCGCCACGTTTTCGCAATCACCATCTGGGCAATGGCATACCCGATCAAGGAAAAGCTGATATAGCCGAATATCGTCCAGTTCCACTTGCTTTCTACGTTTCCGAAATAGAAACCGCCAACAAGCCAAGAACAAAATGCCACTCCATACACAAACAGCGGGCGAAGCACTGAAAAGGCGAGCGCCTGCCCGGCCGCTTCCGTCGGCCGCCGCTCGTACAGCCAAATGGACAAACTGAAAAATAGAAGCGACAACAGCAGCAACATCCCGATTTCTCCCGCACTCATCGCTTGATCCGTCAGCATCGCATAACGAATCGGCATCACCCACTGTTCCAGTTCGCTTGATAAATAGTACATATCCGGAAATCCGTATAATAATAGCGACAAGTTGCTAAACATAAGGACCATGATGCCGGCCGGAAAAACGAGAAAAATGTTTGTCAACACAATATGAAGCACCGATTGGCCGACAAGCACCCCCATAACGATGCTAAAAGCAAAAATAACCGTTTCCATCACCAGCGTCTCACCGAACCAGCGCCCTACATCCGCCGCCCCAATCGGCCACGGGAGATCGAGCCCATACAGGCATCCAATGGCGGCCAACGCGGTCACGGCAAGCGGCACAATTAAAAGCATCCAGCCAAATAGCACTTGCCCCACAAGCAGTTCGGTGCGGCGGATTGGCAAGCTATGGATGAAATCAGCCGACCGTTTCTCGTGCATGTAGCGAAGCACACCGGCCGCCGCCAAGATCGGGACAAGCCAAGCAATCAACGTCTCGAACCCGTTGGATATATAGTATACGTTCTTCCATTGCGGCACATTTCCGACTTTTGGATCATATTGCGAGTACGAAAGCCCAATCGGCAATACGATCGCCGCCAGCCATAACAGCAGATGAATGATGGCAATCCAGCCGATTTGGCGAACATTTTGCGTCCACATGGCGCGGTTAGCCGACAACCGTTTCGCGGACATCGACAACATCCCCCATTTCATACACAAAAATTTCTTCCAACGACAACGGCAAGACGTCAAGAATGAGCGGAGCAAACGAACTCACCGTCTCTTCGATGGATCGTTTCTCGCCGCGGACGACAAGAAGAACGATGCTGCCGCGCTCCTCGCGATGCACGATGTCAAGGCGTTCGGCCAACTCGCTCGGAAATCCGCCGCGAAACGCGACTTGAATTTTATGCATCCCGGCGCGCAGCTCGTTTAAATCGCGCTCCATCCGTACGGTCCCTTGCGCCATCAATCCGACGATGTCGCATAAATCTTCGAGCTCGCGCAAATTGTGCGACGAAATGACGACCGTCATCTCCCGTTCGGCCACTTCTTCTATGAGCAGCTGCTTCACATGACGGCGGACGAATGCATCGAGCCCATCAAGCGGCTCATCCATAATGAGCACATCCGGCTGGACGGAAAAGGCGAGCCAAAACGCCGCTTGGCGCTGCATGCCTTTGGAAAACTGCTGAATTTTTTGATCAACATCAAGCGAAAAAGCGGACCGCAATTCTGTAAACCGCCCGCGGCTGAACGACGGGTACAGTTGCTCGTAAAAATCCGCCATTTGCCGAATCGTCGCGTGCGGAAAAAAGTAGACAAAGTCCGGCAAAAACAAAAGGCGTTGCTTCACCCGGACATTTTCCCACACATCCTCCCCGTCCACTGTAATCGTTCCGCGATCTTGGCGGAGAATGCCGGCCATCATCTTTAGCAGCGTCGTTTTCCCGGCGCCGTTCGGGCCGAGCAGCCCGTAAATCGATCCTTTTGGCACCATCATGTTCGCGCCCTTGACAGCGGCAAATCGATCAAACATTTTCGTCACGTCCACAAGTTGAATCACGATTCTCCCCCTCTTTCTCTCCTTCTCGAACCCATTGCCATAACTGCTCATTTGTCACCCCTAAAAACCGTGCTTCCTTGACAAGGCGGACAAGCTGCTCACGGACCGCAGCGATCGCCTCGATGTTTGGTTCTTTCGAGCGCGGGGCAACGAAGCTGCCTTTCCCTGGAATCGAATAAATCCAGCCGTCGCGTTCCAGTTCGCGGTACGCTTTTTGAATCGTGTTCGGATTCACCATCAGCTGTTTCGCCATCGTCCTGACCGATGGCAGCTGATCGTGCGGCTGCCATAGTTCGCGGACGATCATTTCTTTCATTTTGTCAATCAGTTGTTCGTAAATCGGCTGGCGACTGCGGATATCAAGCTCAAACATCTCCCCTCCTCCTCTCATTGTCACAACCGTACTATAACTAATAGTACACATAAAACAGAAGAAAGGCAAGAGTTTTTTCCAAAATAAAGAAAGAATCCATCCCTGGATTCTTTCTTCCTCTCATTCCGACGCCGTCGGCCGCCGCGTTGACCGTTGCCGCTCGGCGGGCTGATACGTCTGAACAAACAGCCCATCTCCTTCGAGCCACTCGGCGATCAACACGTCTTTTGGCGAGGCAATTCCTTGTTTTTGCAGTTTGGCGGCCAGCCATTGCTCCGTTTTCCCAAGCTCCGCTAATTCGTCTGCCAACAGCTGGCCATCCCGGATCAGCGTCACCGGGACATACACCGGGTGGGGTGGCAGACGGAAATCTTCACGCCGATCGTCAAATGAAGCCATTTCATGCTGCGCCCCCCTTGCATGCCGTTGATGTTCGCCCTTTCTTCCCTGTATTGTGCCCCCTGCCGCCTGAGAAGTTTCGCTGTTGGTTTGCCGTTTGCGCGGATAAATTACCCTAGACTGGAAACACTATCGTTCTAGAGATTGCATGGAAAGAAAGGGATCCATGATGAACGGACAGCCGCTTAGCGTCCTGCAACTATTATTCATGGTCATGCTGTCGGTCGGGCTGATGAATCATGTCATCATCATCCCCTTTATGCTTGAGGCCGCCCACCGCGATGCGTGGATCGCCGCCTTGGGAGCGTTGGGAGGTTTGCTCCTCTGGCTGCCGCTGCTTTATTTCACCATCCGACAACTGAACGGCGAGCGGCTGTTTGACTGGCTCAAGGCCCGATTTTCGAGCGCGGCTGCTTATGCGATGGCCGGTGTCAGCAGCGCATTCTTGCTTCTTCATAGTTTTGTCACGTTAAACGATACGGTCACGTTTACCACCACCTCTTATTTGACGGCGACGCCGAGATGGGCGCTGATTTTGGTCATCGTGGCCGTTTGTTTTTATAACTCGTACCAAGGCATCGACTCGATTGCCAACACTTCCATGATCATTTGCCCGTTCGTCATCGTGTTTGGTTTTTTCGTTATGCTCTCGACCACGCCTCATAAAGATTATTCACTGCTCAGACCAACGCTTGAACATGGTGTTGGACCTGTGCTCAACGGCATGATGTACGCCGGAGCGGGATATGTGGAAGTGATCGTTCTATTGTTTCTCTCCCATCGCCTGCCTCGCCCATTTTCATGGAAGGCGCTTGCCGCCATCGCTGTTTTCACAGCCGGGCTGAGCATCGGGCCGACGATTGGCGCCATCACCGAATTTGGCCCCGAGCAGGCGACGCGCCTTCGCTATCCGGCGTTTGAGCAATGGCGGATGGTCAGTTTAGGGACGTACATTGAGCATGTGGACTTTCTGTCGGTCTATCAATGGCTGTCCGGCGCCTTTATCCGCATCTCCTTATCGACAGCGCTGATTGTGGAATTGTTTCCGATCCGCCATCCGCAAACCCGCCGTTGGGTGCTCATTGTCCTCTACTTGGCGATCACATTGGCGGCGCTGGCGCCGGTCAGCGATGAACAGTTTTTGCATTTTGTCAAACATGGGGTGCTGCCGGCATCGCTGCTGTTTAGTCTTGCGCTGTCCGTTGTGTTAAGTGGTTTCGCTTTGTTGGCATACCGAAAAAAGAAAAGAGGGATGACATGATGAAACGACCCATGCGCGCCGCCGAAGGCAAGCGGTTGAAAGACGATTACACAGGGCTCGAGACCGTCATCATCTCCGAAGAGGCGTTGCGCACGATGTACGCCAAATGCCCTGACGTCATCATGACGGAAGCCGCGATTCCATCCTCTTTGCCTGACGGCTCGGCGGCTGTGGTGCACTTGCTGTTTATTTATTGTGAAGAACTGTGCGATACGCAAATGCTGCAAAAGGCCATTTATCCGATGTTCCGCGAGCTGTGCGAACACCATCCATGCTTTTCGGCCGCCGACATCGAGGCCCGCAAACCGGCGGCGCTTGAGTATATGGGAAAAGAAGTGCGGATCGATGATCTCAACTTCAAGCTGTTTAGCGGTGATTTGCTCATTTATTTTCACGAAGCCGATGTCTTGTACACGATGCCGCTCGCCAGCCCGCCCAACCGCGATCCGGAAGAGCCGAACACGGAAGTATCGATCCGTGGACCCAAAGATGGATTTATTGAAGAAATCAGCAAAAACGTGGCGCTCATCCGCAAGCGGCTGCGCTCGCACCGGCTCGTCTATGAACCGTTTGTCATCGGCACGCGCAGCCAGACAAAAGTCGGGCTCCTTTATGTCGATGATATTGCCAACACGACCATCATCGATGAGGTGAGAAGCCGTCTGCTCAGTTTGTACATCGACTCGGTGACAAGCACCAATCAAATTGAGGAGTGGTTGTCTGACACCCGGTTTTCTTTGTTCCCGATGTTCGGTTATACCGGGCGGCCCGATTTTGCCGTCAATTCGCTCCTCAACGGCCGTTTTATCATCTTGGTCGACGGGGCGCCGACCGCCTTGATCGGCCCGGGCAATTTAACGTTTTTGCTGAACACGTCGGAAGATAACAACACGTTTTTCTTGTTTGTCGTATTTCAGCGCCTGCTTCGGCTCGTCGGCACTTCGGTCGCCATTTATTTGCCGGGCGCCTGGGTCGCCTTGACCTCCTTCCATCCGGACCAGCTTCCGTTCACCTTGCTGGCGACGCTCATTTTGTCGCGCCAAGGAGTGCCGCTTCCGGTGCCGCTGGAGATGTTTGTGATGATGATTTTGTTTGAGGTGTTTAAGGAAGCCGGGATGCGTCTGCCAATCGCCATCGGGCAGACGCTGTCCGTCGTCGGCGGCTTAATCATCGGCCAGGCGGCGATCAACGCGGGGCTTGCCGCCCCGGCCACACTCGTCATCGCCGCCATTTCCGTCATCTCGACATTCACGCTCGTCAACCAAAACATGGCCGGCAGCGTCACCTTGCTGCGCTTTATTGTCCTGACGGCCTCCACCGTTCTTGGCCTGTTTGGCTTCATTCTGTCGCTGTTTTTCATCTTGACTTATGCGGTCAACTTGCGCACCTGCGGCGTTCCGTACTTGACGCCGCTGGCGCCGCCCTCAAAAGATATCGGGAAAGTATTTATCCCGAGCACATGGAAACAGTTCCGCACGCGCGACCGCATTGTGCGTCCCAACGATCTCATTGCGAAAGAGAGGGAACAAAAATGAGGAAGCGGCTCTTTCCCATCATCGCTTCCGTCATCTTGCTCAGCGGCTGTTGGGATACGCGCAACATCGATCATATTGTGTATATTCATGCCATTGGGGTGGATTATAAAGATGGTCAAGTGGTCGCCTACGTTCAGCTGGTTGGTTTCACCGCCCTCGCCAAAGTCGAGGCCGGAGGCGGCAAAGAGAAAGCGGCCGTTTCCATCGGCAAAGCCGCTGGCGAAACGTTTAATATCGCGACCGACAAAATCTATCCTTCCATTCAACAAAGGGTGTCATGGGGCCATGTAAAAAGCATTGTCTTTACGAAACGGGCCTTGCAGAAAGGCATCGTTGCCGATGTGATCGACGTGCTGAACCGTTACAACGAAATTCGCCATACAGCATGGGTGTACGCCACCGATGAGCCGCTGTCCGAGCTGTTTGAAGCGACGCCGTTGTTGAACGCTTCCTCGTATTATTCGCTGTTGTCCAATCCGGAAGAAATCTTTCAACAAAGTTCGTTTATCCGCCCGATCCGGCTCAGCCGGCTGATTGTCGATATGGATGAAAAAGCCGATACGGCAAGGCTTCCTTATTTAACGCTCGACCGCCGGCGCTGGATCGAAAATAAAAAGCCGAAACCGATGCTCGCTGTTTCCGGCGTGTGTTTTGTCCACCATTACAGCCTGCAGCAATGTGTCCGCCGTTCCGATCTAGAGGGACTTCGCTGGCTCGAACACGACATTCGCCGCACCCCGATTTATGTCAAACAAAAAGGGAAAACGGTCGCCTCTCTTGTCGTCCGGGAACCGAAAACGAAATGGTCGATCAAAGTGAAGGATGGAGAGCCCGCTTTTGATGTCCAAGTGCAGGCGCAAGGCGCCATCATCGAACTGCGCAAACCGCTCTCGCGAAAACAACTGACCAAACTGGCGGAACAAACGGTGAAGCAGGAGATCCGCCGCTTGTATGAACTTGGCAAGAAGCAGCAGATCGATATATTGAATCTGTCGGAGCAGCTGTATCGCCAGCGGCCGGATATTTGGAAACAACATCAGTCCAATGGCCTCATCCCGCTCGGCAACAACACGCTGTCCGTGAGCGTCAAGCTCGCGATCGGGGCATCCGGAAAAGAAAAGTTGAATTACCGGGCCGGTGATTGAAAATACAATAGGATCAAGTATAATTAGGAATATTAGATATATTTTGAACAGGGGAGAACGATGAACACCCATACAGAGCGAACGAGCGCCGCAAGAATGACCGTCTACCCGATTTTGTTCGCCATCAGCCTCGGCCACTTTTTGAACGATGCGATGCAAGCGGTCATCCCGGCGCTCTTTCCGATTTTGCGCTCGACAATGGAGCTGTCGTATGCGCAAATCGGCTGGGTCGCCTTTGCCTTGAACATGACATCATCTGTCATGCAACCGGCTGCTTCCGAACCATGTCGGCCTGGCGTCCGGACTCATCGTCGGCCTGGCGTTTGGCATGGGGGCGCTTGGTGCGGTCGTGCTCGGCAAAATCGCCGACTTGTCGTCGCTCGGCACATGAATGGGGCTTTGCAGCGTGCTGCCGCTCTTTGGCGTCTTGGCGGTTTGGCTGCCGAAAGATCGGACATAGCCAATGCATATTTTTCTTTCAATCTCTTTTCGCTATAATGGAAGGTGATAAGGTCCATTCAGTTAGGAGATTTTTCGTATGGCGGGTTTATACATTAACCAGCACGTCCTGAACAACTTATTTTATATTTTAGTCACGATCTTTGCCTTTTCGTTTATTTATGACCATAGTCGAGCGATCCGGCAGCGCCCGCTCTATGGCCAGGCGCTGCTTGGCGCTTGCTTGGCGTTGGCGGCCGTTTTGTGCATGAAATTTCCGATTTACATGGATCCGCTGTGCGTCCATGATTTCCGGCAAATTCCGTTTTTGCTTGGGACATTGTATGGCGGCGGCGCGGTCGGGGCGGTGCTGTTTGTTGTCTTGATGCTGGCACGCACCGTTTTGTACGGATTTCAGCCGCTCACGTTGATCGTTTACGCCATCATGTTTGCCATAGCGGCGGCCGCCTCGCCGCTGTTTCGCAAGCTGCCGCGGCCGAGCAAGCTCGTTATGTCGCTTTGGCTGACGTTTTTGCTCGCGGTGCTGACGACATTTGTCGCCGTGATGATTGCTGATTTTCCGGTAACGAGGCCGTATATCGCGTATTTCATTATAATGCCGCCATTCGTCATGATGTTCGCTGTCTATTTGATGGAGACGCTTCATGAGGCGCAGCTCGCTCGGGCAGAGCTGATGAAGATGGAAAAAATGCAGATCGTCAGCCAAATGGCAGCCAGCATTTCCCATGAAATCCGCAACCCGCTCACCGTCGTCAAAGGATTCATCCAGCTGCTGCAAACTGGTCGGCTGCCGCGCGAAACCGAAGAGCGGTACATTCGCATCGCCTTAGAGGAACTCGAGCGGGCGGAAGCCATCATCCGCGACTATTTGACGTTTGCCAAACCGGCGCCAAAAGAGACCGAGCCGATTGATGTCGCCACCCAGCTTCAGAAAGTGCTGCAAATGATTACGCCAATGGCGCATATGCATTCGATCCATGTATCCTCTTCCCTCGAACATGGTGTCGTCATCGGAAACGTACAATATTTCCAACAGTGTTTTCTCAACTTGTTGAAAAACAGCATTGAGGCGATGCCGAACGGCGGCACGCTCCATGTTGCGGCCGAGAACCGGGGGGCATCAGTCGTCATCACCATTTCCGACAACGGCGTTGGCATGACGAAAGAACAAGTGCGCCGCTTCGGCGAGCCATACTTCAGCACAAAAGAAAAAGGCACTGGGCTTGGTGCGATGGTCGCCGTCAAAATCATCGAACAAATGGGAGGAACGTGGACGATCGAAAGCGCCGTACAAAAAGGGACGACGTTGACGATCACGCTGCCGGCAAGCCGGTTGCGGCCGCCGACGGCGGAACAAAGCGCCGCCGGCTGATCGAAAAAACGGATGCCCTGTTTCGGACATCCGTTTTTTCTTGGCTATTGGCGCGATCACTTGACTTCCTCAAAATAATCTTTGTAAAACCCGCCGACTTTTCCGCTGTTGTCGATGACAAAATAAAACTCGTCCGTTTCGCTTTTCACTTCATATACTTTGCCCGGCGTCAACACATTGCTGACCATGTACTTTTCCGCGTTCGTGTGAACGCACTTTACTTTTTTGATCGTCGGCCGGGTCGCCCATGTGTGATGAATCATGGCGTCATCCCCTTATCTAGATGGTGTTCTCTTTTTTATTGTAGCGGGACGGCGCGCCGGCTGCAACTTGGAATTCCCGCTCGAGTCAGTCAAGACTTTGTGGAGAACATTTTTTCGGTTCACTACGGGTGTTGTCAATCACTAGTTAGCGAACCATTTTCAGGAATTGATATCGTAAGCGCTTTCGGACTCTCATCCCTCATCTTGAGGTGATGATATTGTATTCCATTTTTTTACACCCAACCAAAATCCCGAAGCGCCGACAACGCTCGATGGATCGGCGTCCCGGATGACCGCTGCAGACACGGTAGATTCTGACGCACCACATCTGCCC
>NZ_MVKA01000054.1:0-23744 GCF_002042905.1 Geobacillus sp. LEMMY01 | reverse complement strand
GAACCCGAACGTTTGATCGCTGACGCGGCCTATGGCTCGGAAGAGAACTACGTGAAGCTGGAAGAGAAGCACATATCGGCCTTGATCAAGTACCATACGTATGAGGAGGAGAACACGCGCAAGGTCAAGAAAAATCCGCATCATCAGCAGAATTGGACCTATGTGGAAGAAGAAGACGTTTGGATTTGCGCGAATGGGAAAAAGCTGGTTCGCACCGGAACTTCGAAACAGACCACGGAATCAGGATACACCTCGGTCACCCGACACTACCAATGCCATGAATGCGAAGGATGTCCGTTCCGTTCGGCCTGCACGACTTCCAAGTATGGACGAACCACGCAATGGAACCCCGTCTATCATGAACAAAAACAGAAAGCCCGCGAACGGCTGGAGAGTGAAGAAGGGCAAGCCCGATACCGCCAACGCAAAACCGACATTGAGAGTGTGTTTGGGCAAATCAAACAAAATCGCGGGTTTCGTCGCTTTGTCCTGCGAGGCCTCCAAAAAGTTTCCATCGAATGGGGGCTGATTTGTGCTGCCCACAATCTTCTCAAAAAAGCCGCTAGGGACAAGCAATTGTCCTTGGTGGCGTAAATCAGGGGGGTGAACAGAGTCGGAATTTTCTTCCGTTTGGTAAAATATACAAAAACCAAAGAGGGCTGACTCCAAAAGTCCGCTTTTTGGCGGACTTTTGGGTCAGCCCCTTGTTTATCGACCGCTCCCTCTTAAAAGGCGCATGGCGCGCGCCCGCTGTCATGCCTGCGCCAAACGGCCCGCAGGCGAAAGCTGAGAAACAGTGCGCCCGCTGCCAATCCGGCGATCAGGCCGATCCAATAGCCGAACGCCCCGGCGGCAGTCAGTAGAGCGAGCGCGCAGCCAAGCGGAAGCCCAACGCCCCAATAGGCGAGAAGAGCGGACCAAAAGACGGCGTTTACCTCTTTATAGCCCCGCAGCGCCCCTTGGATGGGAGCGGCGATGGCATCGGAAACTTGAAAGAAGATCGCATAGAGCAAAAACTTCCCCGTCAACGCCGCCACTGTCGGATCGTTTGTATACAGCCGGGCGACATGGCTGCGGAAGGCGAAAAGGAACAGCGCTGCGGCGGCGGCGACGGCCAAGGCGAGGGTGATGCCGATCAAGCAATATTGTTTGGCGGCTTCATAACGGTTGGCCCCAGCTTCAACGCCCACGGCGATCGTCAGCGCCATCGATAAGCTGAGTGGAATCATATACAACAGTGAAGCGAAGTTGAGGGCGCTTTGATGCGCGGCGACCGTTTCCGCGCCAAACCGGCCGACAAGCAGCGTCACAGCAGCGAAAATGCTCGTTTCAAAAAAGATGGCCGACCCGATCGGCACCCCGGTTTTCAGCAACTCTTTCCATGCGGCCCATGACGGACGGTAAAAACGGACGAGCACGTGATAGGGAGCCAAGCGGCGAAATTTCAAAGCGGCAAAGGCAGCGGCCGCGAAGCAGTACGCATACGTGATTGCTGTCGCGTAACCAGTGCCGATGCCGCCAAGGCGTGGAAATCCGCCATGCCCGTAAATCAACAGCCAGTTGAACAGCATATTGACCGGCAAGGCGGTGAGCGTAATCCACATCGTCACTTTCGTTTGCCCAAGCGCATCGATGAAATAGCGGAGCACAGAATAAAGAAACAGAGGGATGATCCCAAACGACAAGGCGCGCAAATAATGAAAGGCGATATGCCGAACGTTTTCATCCAAAGACATCTGTTTCAAGATAAACGGCACGGTGGCGGCGCCGATCAGGACAATGGCGACAGCAAGCGCGACAGCCAAGTAGAGCGCCTGGGCGACGGTGCGAGCGATCGAGTCATGCCGTCCGGCGCCGAAATGGTGTGAGATGATCGGGGACAGGGCCAGCAAAATGCCGCCGACGCCGGTAAACACCGGCACCCATAGGCTTGAGCCGATCGCGACGCCGGCAAGATCTTCGGCGCTCGCATGACCGGACATGGAGACATCGACAAAGTTCATGGCATATTGACCGGTTTGCGAAACAAAAATGGGAAGAAACAAGGCGAACAGGCGCCGCCATTTGCCGTTGGGCGGAGCGGTCGTTGCCATAATGGCTCCTCCTTTTCTGTGATAAAGTGACACATTGTTCTAAATCATCAATTTCTCCGCTTCCGAAGCCGGGATGGCCTCCTCCCTCTTCGGAAGCGGTTTATGACGAAAGAAACGGCGGCTGGATGCAAAGCGGAAATTCGATCAAAAAACACGTGCCGCACGTGTCGCTTTGCACTTTCATCGTCCCGCGATGCAGTTCGACGATTTTTTTCGATAATGACAGGCCGAGCCCGGTTCCCGTTTCCTTCGTTGAAAAAAACGGATCGAAAACATGGTCGATGACCGACGGCGGAATGCCGGGCCCATCGTCGCAGAAGCGAAGCTGAACGAGATGGTTGATTTTTCGGCTGCAGATCGACACCGTCATCGTTTTCGCCACTTTCGCTTCCACGGCGTTGCGAAATAAGTTTAAAAACACTTGCAAAAGCTGGCTGCGGTCGCCGCTCATTTCGTAATCGTCAAGCTGGTCATCAAGGTCAAAATGGACGTCGACGTTATGCAATAGCGCCTCGCTTTGCAATAGGACGCCGACATCGTCGCGCAAAAAGCGGTGCAAGTTGAACGTCTCCATTTTGACGTCCGCCGGCTTGGCGATATTTAAAAAATCAGTGATAATGTCGTTCGCCCGGTCGAGCTCAGGAATTAAAAGCCGCTCAACGAGCGAGGCGATGCGATCCGGCAAGTCGCTTTTCAACAGTTGCAAATACCCGCGCACCGTCGTCAGCGGATTGCGGATTTCATGGGCGATGCCGGCGGCGATGCGGCCGGCGACCGCCAGCTTTTCTGTTTCTTTCATCATATTGAGCGACTGAAACATACTGATGACTCGTTTGACCGATCCGTCATCGTTGTAAATAAAACGGGTGTTGACGATGCCGTAAAACCGGTCAAGCACCTCGTGATTGTAAAGCGGCTCGCCTTTTTCGAGCGACTGGAGCGTCGCGATCAGTTCATCGGGAAGCTTCAGCAGCTCACGAATATGTTTGCCGATGATGGCGTCGCGATCCACGCCGGTGTCAACAGCCGCCTGCAAATTGCAAAGCGTGATGATGCCCTGGGCGTCGACAAAGACAATGTGGTGCGGAACGAGATCGAGCAACGGCGTTAAAAACGCTTCAACCTTTTCAAACGGCACATCGCGGTGCAAGTCAATATCCCACTGCCATTCCGCTTCCTTTTCAAGGGCCGGCGGAATGGTGCGAAGGTGCGGCCGGACGTCGCCGCGCTTTTTTTCGATGGCGATTCCACTTTCGTAATCGGCAAAGGTGAACGGAAACGGAATCTTTTCGATGAGCCGCTCATAAGCGCGCAGCTTTCGTTCGAGCTCTTCGGTATGTTGTTGCATCAATCGGTTGTTCATCCTTCCAAACCCCTTAGCCATACATTTTTTGAGAAAACCGACCACCGCCGTCGGTTGCGGCCAACGCGCTGCTGTCCGGCGCTAAGACGGCGGATGGGATGCTTGTTGCCGTCGTTGTCCATTTGGCAACATCGGGTGCTGTATCGTACAACTTTTCCGTCAAATCCGCTTCATCCTTTCGCATTCCGAACTCTTTTCTTTACATATTAGCAAATTCGTTCGTGTTTGCCCATTCTCAACTTCACTTTATCATCTCGAACCGAGAAGAACCTCCACTTCCACGCGTGAGCGTAAGTGGGGGATGAATCGGTATTCGCCATCGATCTTCCTCTTGCATCAAAAGAACAAAAGGTGTAAAAGTGTTCTGGTTACAACCGGATGTTCGTCATATATGTTTTATTACAAAACTATGTTCTAAATAATCAATGGAAATCCGCCATCAAAGCGAATTAAGGAAGCAAGCGGCCTGCTTGATTGCGGGAGGCAAACAGCCAATACAATCCTGCGCCGGCAACAGAAAGGACGATGTCGAGCAAGTAGAGGGCTCTGCCATATAACGAAACAGGCCGCCGCGGACAATCGGCCCGATGATGCGCCCAAGCTATTGGCTGAGGAAAAAGCAACATTTGTCGGCGGCGAAACGTTTTGTATATAATAAAACGGAGCGAAAACGAACCGATCGCCGATCAGAAAGGGTGGTTTGATGATGTTGACGTTAACAGACATTGAACAAGCGCGAGCGAAAATGAAAGGCATCGTCCATCAAACGCCGCTTGAGCATTCGCAAACGTTCAGCCGGCTGTCCGGCAATGATGTATATATGAAACTCGAAAATTTGCAAAAAACGGGTTCGTTTAAAGTAAGAGGTTCATTCAATAAAATTATGTCGCTCACGGAAGAAGAGCGGGCGCGCGGCGTCATCGCCGCTTCGGCCGGCAACCACGCCCAAGGGGTCGCCTATGCGAGTGGCATGCTTCATATTCCGTGCACGATCGTCATGCCAAAAGGCGCGCCGCTCAGCAAAATTGAAGCGACGAAAAGCTACGGGGCGGAAGTCGTGCTGTACGGCGATGTGTTTGATGAGTCTTTGGAATATGCGTTAGAGTTGCAGCGCGAGCGTGGAATGACGTTCGTTCATCCGTTTGACGACTTGGCGGTGATGGCTGGCCAAGGGACGATCGGCTTGGAGCTGATCGATCAGCTTCCCGACGTCGACGTCGTTCTTTGTCCGGTCGGCGGCGGAGGCTTGTTGGCCGGCCTGGCGTTTACGTTAAAACAGCTGAAGCCATCGGTTGAAGTGTACGGCGTCGAGTCATCGGCTTGCCCGGGCATGACGGCGGCCTTGCGCCATAAGCAACCGGTCGCCATCGCTGCGTCAGAGACGATCGCAGATGGCATCGCGGTGAAAAAGCCAGGCAACATTACGTACCAATACATTGAGCAATACGTCGATGGCGTCGTGTGTGTGGAAGAAGCGGAAATTTCGCGGACGATGTTGTATTTGCTGGAACGGAACAAGCTGTTGGTCGAAGGGGCGGCAGCTTGTCCGCTGGCGGCGCTGTTGTATCAAAAGTTGCCGTTTCGCGGCAAAAAAGTTGCTGCTGTGCTAAGCGGCGGCAACGTCGATGTGACGTTGATTTCGCGCATCATTGAGAGGGGGCTTGTCGAAGCCGGCCGGTTTGTCACGTTTACGACCGTCATTTCCGACAAGCCGGGCCAGTTGAACAAACTGCTTCGTATTATCGCCGAGCTCGAGGCGAATGTCATGTCGATCCATCATCAGCGCATCGGAGCCAAAGTGTTGCCGGGCCAAGCGGAAATTCATTTTTCACTCGAAACGAAAAATGAAGACCATATTCAACAAATCTACCAAGTGTTGTTGAAAGAAGGCTATGATGTACAGTTTTACCGGTGAGCACGCGATGGGAAAACGGTTTGTGTTTCGCCCCTGTCTGTTAGGCAGGAAGCAGAAAAGCCGCCTTCGGAATCATTTTCACATGGCTGCCAAATGAATACGAAAGCATCATTTGCCCAACATAGCGGCTGTTCCTTATGACATGGGGGACAGCCGTTTTGTCAATGCACGGGCGGCGCGTCTTGCGGCCGCGTCGCGCCGAGGCCTTCGCGGGCCATTTTCGCTTTCAAGCTTTCGAATACGTACAAGCCAAACATGCTAAGCAGCTCTTCATCAGTCATCTCACCGATCAGCTTGAGCACATCGCGGCGGTCGAGTTCATCCAAAATCGACATCGCCACCGCTTCGGCGTCTTCTTCATCTCCGGTCAGTCGATCTTTATAGTATTCGTACAGATCGTCAATAAACTTCATCGGCATCGTCGCCTCGCTTTTTTGAGAGCGGGCTTCCTCCTTTCTTTGCAGTTGGCCGATGCAGACTTAGGGGCATCGGCAGTCCTCTCGGTTTGACGCCACAAATGCCATTGGCAACAGGGATGATTCATAGTATAATGGAAAAAATATCATTCGAAAAGCGGGGGAATTCTATGATTCGCCGGTTAACGGCCGAAGACGATCAACAAGTATTTTCGTTTTTGCGGCAAGATCCGTCGTTCAATTTATTTATCATCGGCGATATTGAGTCGTTTGGCTATGACGCCGATTTCCAAGACGTTTGGGGGCAGTTTGACGATGCTGGCTCGCTGAAGGCGGTGCTGCTCCGTTATTACGATTCCTACATTCCGTATGCGCCTGGCGATTTTGATGCCGATGGCTTTGCTCGTCTCATCCGCGAGACAGCCCAATCATCGTCCATCCAGCTGTCCGGCAAGGCGGACATTGCCAGGCAGTTCGAAGAGCGGCTGCCGCTTGGGGAGAAGCGAACGCTTTACTTTTGCGAGTGTCGGACGGATGAATACGCCCGTCAAGAAATGGGGGCGTTCGCCGTCAAAAAAGCCGAATTGGCCGATGTCGACCGGATTCTCGACTTGCGGCGCCGCATTGTCGAATTTGAGACGAGGCCGTCGTCCCGCGATATGCTAGTAAAAGGGATGGAAACCAATTCAGCTAGAACGTACTACATTGAACAAGACGGCCGAATGGTGGCCGCGGCATCGACATCAGCGGAAAACTCATTGTCGGCGATGATCGTCGGCGTCTGCACGGATCAGGAGCATCGAGGGAAAGGGTATGCGAGCGCCATCGTGGCGAAGCTCGTTTGCGATTTGCTCGCTGAAGGGAAGATGCCGTGCTTGTTTTACGACAACCCGGCCGCTGGCCGCATCTACCGCCGCCTTGGTTTTCGCGATATCGGGCTGTGGGCGATGTACCGCTAGCAACGAAAAGCGGAAGCTCCGCCGGCTTGCTTCTGCGCAGAAGCAAGCCGGCGTTTATTGCCCGTCCGCCCCGTTTGGCGTGACGCGGCGAATGTGCTCGCCGCCGTGCTCCCGCATCGCTTTTGCCTTGTCGTTGACGAGCTGTTTTTGGTCAACGATGGAAGAAGGTGTTTGTTTTTTGTTCGCCATATGGAATCACCTCAATGGAGACGATTTAGCGCGCTGAATGAACATGTCCGCATCTTCGATCAGCCCGCAGACGCCGCATTGGACGCGGTAGCTCGGGCCGCGGTATGGGAGATGGAACGGTTCGAGCGCTTCGTTTGTGTATTCGTGCTCAATGTCGCCGGTGTGCGGATCGAGCTTGACCGCACGCGGGTGCTGCTCAATGAGATGAAACCGCGTCCGATTCGTTTTGCAGTTTGGGCATAGCATCGGTTCCAATCGAAGCCACCTCCATCTTTATCATTTGAAAACATGGCGGCCATTATGTATCGGCAGGCCCTATACGACCGTGTTGGGCATGAGAAGCAATGGTTGACAATCATGGTACAGTTCGGGTATGGTAAAGGCAAAACAAAAAAAATATTTCACTTTTTCAGAAAATAGTGTAATATAAATGGCAAAGGGGATTTTCTATGGCTGACAAACCGCTTCGAGACCGAATTATCGAGACTGCACTCCATTTATTTGAAAAATACGGCTACCATGGTGTCACTGTCGACCGCATTGTCGTGGAAAGCGACACGTCAAAAGGCGGTTTTTATCATAATTTTAAATCAAAAGATGAACTGCTTTACCATATCCACGACGTCTTTATCACCTATGCGTTGACAAAAGCGAAAGAGGCGTATGAAAGTTTTTCAACGCCGACTGAGCGCTTGCACGCCATTATTCAGTCATTTGTAAAAGTATTCCATTTATATAAGCCGCACATCACGGTTTTTTATCAAGAAAGCACCTATTTAAAGCCGGAATACGCGGAGCCGATCAATGAAAAGCGGGAGGAATTCAAACAAATCATCTTCCGCGTCATTCGTGAAGGGATCGAGGCGGGGGAGTTTCGTCCGGAGCTGTCGGTGGAGATTACCGGCATGTCCATTATCGGCATGGTCAACTGGACATACAAATGGTACAATCCGGATGGTCCGCTGTCAATTGAGGAGATCGCGGCGTATTTTGCCGATTTCATTTTGCATGCGGTGCTCCGCACACCAGAAAACCCAACGGCGGCGCGGTTTTTGTTGCGGCCGGCCGCCGAATAAGTTGCTGATCGTATACAGACCAACTAGTCGGTTTTGAAAACGCTTCAAAAAAATCAAAACCGTTTACACTCGTTTTCTTACTAAAACCGACTAGTCGGTTCAAATGATAGAACATTTTCTATGGGGGAGAGGGACAGGATGGATTTTTCATTAACAAAAGAGCAACAAATGATTAAAGAAATGGTTCGCAACTTTGCTGAGAAGGAAATTGCCCCATACGCGGCGAAATGGGATGAAGAGGCGCATTTTCCGCTGGATGTCTTCCGCAAAATGGGCGAGTTGGGGCTGTTGGGCCTGCCGTTTCCGGAAGAGTACGGCGGCGCTGGAGGCGATACGATTTCGTATGCCATCGCCGTTGAGGAAATCGGCCGTGCCTGCGGCGGCACCGGGCTAAGCTATGCGGCCGCTGTGTCACTTGGGGCGAGTCCCATTTATTACTTTGGAACAGAGGAGCAGAAACAAAAATGGCTCGTGCCGATGGCCAAAGGAGAGACGCTTGGCGCTTTTGGACTCACGGAGCCGAACGCCGGGTCCGACGCTGGGGGCACGCGCACAACAGCGGTGCTCAATGGCGATGAATATGTCATCAACGGCGAAAAATGCTGGATCACGAACGCCCAATACGCGCGGCAAGTCATTGTCACCGCTGTTACGGGCAAAGATGCGCGCGGCAAAAACATCATCACCGCTCTCATCGTGCCAACTGACTCCCCAGGATTTACGATCCGTTCGAATTACGACAAGATGGGCGTGCGCGCGTCCAATACGTGCGAGCTTGTTTTCGAGAACGTCCGCGTGCCGAAAGAAAACGTCTTGGGCGACCCGCAAAAAGGGTTTAAACAGTTTTTGTACACACTTGATGGCGGCCGCATTTCCATCGCTGCTTTAGCCGTCGGCATCGCGCAAGCGGCGTTTGAGAAAGCGCTTCAATACGCGAAAGAACGCGTTCAGTTTGGCCAGCCGATTTCCAAGTTTCAAGCGATCCAGTTTAAGCTCGCTGACATGGCGATGGAAATTGAGCTTGCCCGCAATATGGTGTACAAGGCGGCTTGGTTGAAAGACCAAGGGAAACCGTTTACAAAAGAAGCGTCGTTCGCCAAGCTGTTCGCGTCGGAAATGGGGTTCCGCGTCTGCAACCAGGCGATTCAAATTCACGGCGGCTACGGCTATATGAAAGAGTACGGCGTTGAGCGCCATTTGCGGGATATCAAGCTCATGGAAATCGGCGAAGGCACATCAGAAATCCAACGGCTCGTCATCGCTCGCCAACTGGGATGCTAAAAGCGGAAATGCCTGCATATCCATAACAATGAATTCGGACAAAGGGGAGGAAACGGCCGATGTTGACGGTGACTGTGGGGAAATTGTTGGAAGAACGGGCCAGGCAATATGCGAATCATGAGGCGGTCGTGTATGCCGACCGCGGCTTGCGTCTGACATATCGGCAGTTTAACGACTATTGCCGCCTCGTTGCGCGCGGGTTGATGCGGCTTGGCATCGAAAAAGGGGAGCATGTCGCCATTTGGGCGACGAACGTCCCGGAATGGATCGCCTGTCAGTTTGCGACCGGCAAAATGGGGGCGGTGTTAGTTACGGTCAATACGAACTACCGCGCGGCCGAACTTGAGTATTTGCTCAAGCAATCGGACTCGACGACGCTCTTTTTGATCGAGCAATATCGCGACTCGTCGTATATCGATATTTTATATGAAATCGTTCCCGAGCTGCGCACGTCGGCGCCCGGACAGCTGCAATCGAAACGGCTGCCGAAGTTGAAAAACGTGATCTTTCTTGGCGACAAACGGCACCCGGGCATGTTTACATGGAACGACATCTTGGCGATGGCGCACGACGTATCGGAAGAAGAACTCGATGAACGGATGGAGAGCCTCGACCCGCACGATGTGATCAACATGCAATACACGTCCGGGACGACTGGATTCCCGAAAGGGGTGATGTTGACGCATTACAACATCGTCAACAACGCCCACCAAGTGGCGCAATGCATGGGACTTGGCGAAGGCGATCGATTGTGCATTCCGGTGCCGTTTTTCCATTGCTTCGGCTGCGTCATGAGCACGCTTGCATGCGTGACGGTCGGGGCGACGATGGTGCCGGTTGTGGAGTTCCATCCGAAGCGGGTTCTCGAGACGGTGGAAGCGGAGCGGTGCACGGCGCTTCACGGCGTGCCGACGATGTTCATCGCCGAGCTCAACGACCCGGATTTTGCCAAATACGATTTGTCGTCGCTGCGCACGGGCATTATGGCCGGTTCTCCTTGCCCGGTCGAAGTGATGAAGGCGGTCATCGAGAAAATGGGGATGAAAGACATTACGATCGCCTACGGGCAGACGGAAGCGTCCCCAGTCATCACGCAAACGCGCACCGACGATCCGCTTGAGCTGCGTGTCGAAACGGTTGGCCGCGCCTTGCCGGGCGTGGAAGTGAAAATCGTTGAGCCGGGCACGAACAAGGAAGTGCCGCGGGGTGTGCAAGGGGAACTGTGCACGCGCGGCTATCATGTCATGAAAGGGTATTACAACAATCCGGAAGCGACAAATGAAGCGATCAACCAAGACGGCTGGCTGCATACCGGCGATTTGGCGACGATGGATGAAAACGGTTACTGCCGCATCACCGGCCGGCTGAAAGATATGATCATCCGCGGCGGGGAGAACATTTATCCGCGCGAAATCGAAGAGTTTTTGTACAAACATCCGAAAATTTTGGACGTTCAAGTCGTCGGCGTGCCGGATGAGGTATACGGTGAAGAAGTGATGGCGTGGATCATCTTAAAAGACGGCGAAACGGCGACCGCTGAGGAGATTCGCGAGTTTTGCCGCGGCAACATTTCCCGGCATAAAATCCCGCGTTATATCGAATTTACCGACTCGTACCCGATGACGGCATCTGGGAAAATTCAGAAATTCAAATTGCGGGAAATGGCGAAACAGCGCCTCGGCTTAACAACCTAAGCCTAAACCGCCGCGCCGGGCGGACGAACCGTCCGGCGCCGGCACCTGTACTTTTAAGAAAGGGTGAGACGATGTTTTCGAAAGTGTTGATTGCCAACCGCGGCGAAATCGCCGTCCGTGTCATCCGCACGTGCCGACGTCTCGGCATTCAAACGGTTGCCATTTATTCCGAAGCAGACGCCGATTCGCTTCATGTCTCGCTCGCGGATGAAGCGTATTTGATCGGCAAGCCGCGCGTCGCGGAAAGCTATTTAAATATCGAAAAAATCATTGAGGTTGCCAAAACGGCGAAAGCGGAGGCGATCCATCCCGGCTACGGGCTGTTGTCGGAAAATCCAGCGTTTGCCCGCCGCTGCGAGGAAGAAGGAATCGTCTTCATCGGTCCGAAGGCGGACGTCATTGCGGCGATGGGCAGCAAAATCGAAGCGCGGCGGACGATGGAAAAAGCCGGCGTGCCGATCGTCCCGGGCGTCTCCTTTGCGCTTGATGGCGCCGATGAGGCGGCCAAAGCGGCGGCTTCGATTGGGTATCCAGTCATGCTGAAGGCGTCAGCCGGCGGCGGCGGCATCGGCATGCATATCGCTCGCGATGAAGCTGAGCTGCGCCAAGCGTTTGAAGGGAGCCAAAAACGGGCCGCTTCGTTTTTCGGCGACGGGACGATGTACATTGAAAAATATATTGAACGCCCGCGCCATATTGAAATTCAGCTTCTTGCCGACCAAAATGGCAACTGTGTTTACTTATGGGAGCGTGAATGTTCGATCCAACGCCGCCACCAAAAAGTGGTCGAAGAGGCGCCGTCGCCGTTTTTGGATGAAGAGACGCGGCGGAAGATGGGGGAGGCGGCGGTGCGGGCTGCGCGTTACATCGGTTATGCAAATGCCGGTACCATTGAATTTCTCGTCGATGAACAGAAAAATTTTTATTTTCTTGAGATGAACACTCGGCTGCAAGTCGAGCACCCGGTGACAGAAGAAATCACCGGCATCGACATCGTCGAAGAGCAGCTGCGCATCGCCGCCGGCGAGCCGCTCCGCTATAAACAAGAAGAGATTCGCCGCGACGGTCACGCCATTGAAGTGCGCATTTATGCCGAAGATCCGAACACGTTTTACCCGTCGCCCGGCCGCATTACGGTGTTTTCCGCCCCACAAGGCGAATGGATTCGTCATGAAACGGCGGTTCAAAGCGGCATCACGGTCACGCCATTTTATGATCCGATGATCGCGAAATTGATCGCCAAAGGGCCGGATCGGCAAACGGCGATTGAACGCTTGCTCGAAGCGCTTCGAGACTATCGCGTTGAAGGGATTAAAACGAACATTCCGCTGCTTGAGGCCGTGTTGTCCCATCCGGCGTTTCAAGCGGGGGATACGACGACCGATTTCCTTTCGAAACATTGGAAACCAATAAAAACGAAATGAAGCAGAAATGAATGGGGGAAGAAATGATGAATCAAATAACCGCAACGATGGCAGGAAGTGTATGGAAAATTGTCGTCGCCGTCGGTGACCGTGTGGAAGAAGGGCAAGATGTCGTCATTTTGGAATCGATGAAAATGGAGATTCCGATTGCCGCGGAAACGTCTGGCGTCGTGAAGCACATCCACGTGCAGGAAGGAGATTTCGTGAACGAAGGCGACGTGCTTGTCGAGATTGAGTAAAAAGGGGGAGCAGAGCATGAGCCGATGGCCGGCGAAGGTGACGATCAAAGAAGTCGGCCCGCGCGACGGCCTGCAAAACGAAGCAACGCCGATCGCGACCGCCGATAAAATCGCTTGGATCAACCTATTGTCAGAAACGGGGCTGTCGTACATTGAGGTGACTTCCTTCGTCCATCCGAAATGGATTCCGCAGCTTGCGGACGCCGTTGAAGTGGCAGCGGGCATTCGCCGAAAAGCCGGCGTCACGTATGCGGCGCTCGTCCCCAACGAAAAGGGGCTTGAGCGGGCGCTTGGCGCCGGGGTCGATGAAGTGGGCGTCTTCATGTCAGCGAGCGAAACGCACAACCAAAAAAATATTAACAAAACGATCGCTGCCACATTTCCGGTGCTTGAAGCGGTCGTGAAAACGGCAAAACAAGCAGGAAAAACGGTGCGCGGCTACGTTTCCACCGTTTTTGGCTGCCCGTATGAAGGGCCTGTCGCCGTCGATCAAGTGCTGATGGTGGCGGACCGGTTGTTGGCGATGGGGGTTGACGAACTGTCGCTTGGCGATACGATTGGCGTCGCGACGCCCAAGCAAGTCGAAGAGGTGCTCACAATCGTGCTCCGCCGTTTTCCGGCTGATCGGATCGCGATGCATTTCCATGACACGAGAGGGACGGCGCTGGCCAATATTTTAGTGTCAATGGAAATGGGGATTACGACGTTTGACAGCTCGCTCGGCGGCCTCGGCGGCTGTCCGTACGCTCCCGGAGCGTCGGGAAACGTCGCCACCGATGATTTAGTATATATGCTTCACGGCATGGGGATTGAAACCGGCATCGATGTCGAGCAGCTGACGAAAGCGGCTTTGTTTATCCGCGACAAAATCGGCCGCCCGCTTCCGAGCCGCTATTTGCAAACGGTTTGATCATAAGGGGGGGGAGAAAACGTGAGCACACTTGTATCGTTTGAAACACAAGAAAACGGCATCGCCATTGTGACATTAAACCGTCCGGAAGCGGCCAATGCGCTTTCAAGAGCGCTTCTTTTCGAGCTTGGCGCGCTCTTTCAGGAGATCAAATTTCGCAAAGACGTGCGCGTTGTCATGTTGACCGGGGCAGGAGACAAGGTGTTTTGCGCCGGCGCTGATTTGAAAGAGCGGGCGGGGATGAATGAAACGGAAGTGCGGCAAACCGTTGCCTTAATCAGCAAAACGATCAATGAGGTCGAGAAAGTGCCGCAGCCGGTCATCGCCGTTTTAAACGGCTCGGCGTTTGGCGGCGGGTTGGAGCTTGCCTTGGCTTGCGACATTCGGTTTGCTGCCGACGATATTCAGCTTGGGTTGACGGAAACGTCGCTTGGCATCATTCCGGGAGCGGGGGGGACGCAGCGGCTGCCGCGCCTTGTCGGTCTCGGCAAAGCGAAAGAGTTGATTTTTGCCGCCAAACGGATTACAGCGCAGGAAGCCGAGCGAATCGGCCTTGTCGAATACGCCGTGCCGCGCGCCGAGCTCATGGATCGGGCGCTTGAATTGGCGCAGCAAATCGCTGACAATGCGCCGATAGCCGTCCGTCAGGCGAAACGGGCGATCCAAAGCGTATTCAACGTTGATTTGGAGACGGGCCTCGCGATTGAGCAGCTCGCCTATGAGGCGACCATTCCGACGAAAGACCGGTTGGAAGGATTGCAGGCGTTTAAAGAAAAGCGGAAGCCGGTGTACAAAGGCGAGTAAGCCCGCTTGGACAAGGAGGGGGCGGTTTGGAAGGAGGAAGCCGCACGGAGCGCTTGCGCCGCATCGGCCTTTTCACAGCGATAAATAAAACACGGCATCCAACCTTGCTCCAGCCGAACAAGCGGGATGGAACAGCAAGATCCATCAAAACAAGGAGGGGAAACAAAGAGATGAAGGAAACAGCCAATCAACAAGACACGCTCGCAGCGGAGCTGGAGAAAAGAGCGGCGGAAATCAAGAAAGGCGGGGCGCCAAAATATCATGAAAAAAACGCCGCCCAAGGGAAATTGTTTGTTCGCGAGCGGCTGAACTTGCTGCTTGATAACGGTTTGGAAGTGGAAGACGGATTGTTTGCCAACTGTTTGGCGGGCGATTTGCCGGCTGATGGAGTTGTGACCGGCATCGGCAAAATCAATGGCCGCACCGTCTGCGTGATGGCGAACGATTCGACCGTCAAAGCTGGCTCGTGGGGAGCGCGCACCGTCGAAAAAATCATCCGCATTCAAGAAACGGCGGAAAAACTGCGCTGCCCGATCATTTATTTGGTGGACTCGGCCGGCGCACGCATTACGGACCAAATCGAAATGTTTCCCGGCCGGCGCGGGGCGGGGCGCATTTTTTACAATGAGGTGAAGCTGTCCGGCAAAGTGCCGCAAGTGTGCCTGTTGTTTGGTCCATCAGCAGCCGGCGGCGCTTATATTCCGGCGTTTTGCGATATCGTCATCATGGTCGAAGGCAATGCCTCGATGTACTTAGGCTCGCCGCGCATGGCGGAAATGGTGATTGGGGAAAAAGTGACGCTCGAAGAGATGGGCGGCGCCCGCATGCATTGCACCGTCTCCGGCTGCGGCGACGTGCTCGTGAAAACCGAAGAAGAAGCGATTGCCTATGCACGCCGTTATTTGTCGTATTTTCCGTCCAATTACAGCGAAAAGCCGCCGGTGGTCGAGGTGAAGCCGCCGAAATCGTTTGACAAAACGATCGAGGACATTTTGCCAGAAAACCAAAATGCGCCGTTCAACATGTATGATTTGATTGAGCGGATCATTGACGAAGGATCGTTTTGTGAAATCAAAAAACTGTTTGCGCCAGAAATCATTACGGGACTGGCGCGCCTTGCCGGCCAGCCGATCGGCATCATCGCCAACCAGCCGCGCGTCAAAGGCGGCGTATTGTTCCACGATTCGGCTGATAAAGCGGCGAAATTCATCACGCTTTGCGACGCGTTCCATATCCCGCTTCTGTTTTTGGCCGACGTCCCTGGCTTTATGATCGGCACGAAAGTCGAGCGGGTCGGCATCATCCGCCATGGGGCGAAAATGATCGCGGCCATGTCGGAAGCCACCGTACCGAAGATCTCGGTCATCGTTCGCAAAGCGTACGGCGCCGGATTGTACGCGATGGCCGGGCCGGCGTTTGAACCAGATTGCTGCCTGGCGCTTCCGAACGCGCAAATCGCCGTCATGGGGCCGGAAGCGGCCGTCAACGCCGTCTACGCCAACAAAATTGCCGAGCTGCCGCCAGAAGAGCGTGCGGCATTTGTCGAACAAAAACGCGAGGAATACCGGCGCGACATCGACATTTACCGTCTCGCCTCCGAGCTTGTCGTCGACGGAATCGTCGCGCCGAACGATTTGCGCAACGAGCTCATCCGCCGATTTGACGCGTATATGTCCAAGTATATGGTCTTTTCTGAGCGGAAGCATGGGGTGTATCCAGTTTGAAAAAATGGATGGCTGTCCCTCTTGCCAAGGGACGGCAGATCATGTATCATAATAATCACCAATCCGTTGCTGCGTTGTGCGTTGTAGAATGAAGTTTCAACCGATGGCAATCAAAAGGGAGTTCTACATTGAAGCGGGAATGTCATGCCTCAATATTCGTGATGGAGGACGGCAGGAACGCTTCTGCGAACACCCACCTGGTGGAGCGTGGTTGAGAAACTGCATTCAGCCAACGGCAACAGCGGCGCGGATTCACGAATGAGGAGTTGGCAAAAGAGTCCAACTGGATGCAAAACATCCGGTTGGACTCTTTTTCGTTGCGTATGTTTTCTCAAAAAGACATGAAACAATATAGTTGATTTTCCCTGTTTTCATGTTATAATCATATTTCGTGCAGGGATAATTCGTATTGAAACTATTCCAACAAGAAAGATGAGGCAAGGAGGGGGATGAATGGAAGGGATCAGCCGGGACATCATGTACGCTGTCTTCCGGACGCAAAAGGCGCTTTATCGCCTCATCCGCGAGGACGCCGCCCGCGTCGGGGTGACAGAGGTGCAGCTGATCGTCTTATATACGCTGCTGAAAAAAGAGCATATTCGCCTGAATGACTTGGCGGAAAAATTAAACTTAAGCAACAGCAATGTCAGCGGCACGGTTGACCGGCTCGTCGGCGCCGGCCTTGTTGTCCGAGAGCCGTCGAAGCAAGATCGGCGCGCGGTCATTTTGAGTTTGACGGAAAAAGGAAAAGAGACGGTGTCGGAAGCGTTTGGCGAGCAGTCGGTGCTGCGCCGGCGGCTTGGCCGCATTCAAGAACTCGTCTCTCCAGAGGAGATTGAACAGTTTTTGCATCTTCATGAAAAAATTAAAGCGATTTTACTCGGGGAGGAATAGACGGTGAACGTGAAACGATTGGTTGCGCTGAACATCATTGTGCTCATTTTGCTTGTCGGTGGAGGCTTTGCCGCCTACTACTATGTGAATGAAGCAACGAACTACATTAAAACGGACAACGCCCGCATCGACGGCCAGGTCATCTCCGTCGCTGCGCCGCTGTCCGGGAAGCTGACATCCTGGCGGGGCGACACGGGAAAAACCTTCTCAGCTGGGGAAGAAATCGGCGAGGTGTTTGACGGCAAAACAACGATTCCGGTGACAGTGCCGCATCGGATGACGATCGTGCAGCAAAACGCAGTCAAGGACTCGTTTGTCGCCGCGGGGATGCCGCTGGCCCGCGGGTTTGATTTGAACGATTTGTGGGTGACGGCGAATATTGAAGAGACGGATATTGAAGACGTGAAAATCGGGCAAGACGTCGATATTTATGTCGATGCGTATCCGGATCGCAAATTCAGCGGCAAAGTCGAAAAAATCGGCAACGCGACAGCGAATACGTTCAGCCTGTTGCCAAGTTCCAATGCGACCGGCAACTACACGAAAGTGACCCAAGTGATTCCCGTTACGATTTCCATTGACAATTACAGCGGAGCCGGACTTGTGCCGGGCATGAACGTCACCGTCCGCATCCATAAGTAGGTGATTGAGGATGACAGCATTTGTCATTGGTTATATTGTGTTTGCCGTTTTGGTCTTGGCGGCGGTCAACATCGCGCTGCGCCGCCGCAAGCCTGCTTCAGCCGCGGTGAAGGCGGCAGATGAAGCGGCGGAAGCCAACGCTCAACCGTTAGCGGAAACGAAAGCAGAGCCGTCGACAGGAACGGATGGGCGTCCGGCCGCTCCAGCCGGTCAAGGCGGCCTTGGGGATATCGGCAGCCGCGGCAAGGTTGTGGCGACGGTCATGCTTGGTGCGTTTGTCGCCATTTTGAATCAAACGTTGATCAACGTCGCCTTGCCGCATATGATGCAAGATTTCAACGTGGAAACGTCGACGATTCAATGGCTCGTGACCGGCTATATGCTCGTCAACGGGGTGCTCATCCCGATCAGCCCGTTTTTAATCGCCAAGTTTCCAGCGAAACGGTTGTTTTTATCGGGCATGTCGTTTTTCGCCATCGGCGCGTTTGTCTGCTCGATCGCTCCGTCGTTTGCCGTCATGCTCACGGGGCGGTTGACACAAGCGGTCGGGGCCGGCATTATTATGCAGCTGATGATGGTCATTATGTTGTCGATTTTCCCGCCGGAACGCCGCGGGGTGGCCATGGGAACGGTCGGAATCGCCATGATGTTTGCGCCGGCGGTCGGGCCGACGCTGTCTGGCTGGATCGTTGAACATTATACATGGCGGCTGTTGTTTTACGTCGTGTTGCCGATCGCGATTTTAGACATTGTGCTTGCCTCCGTCTGGCTGAAACATACGCCGCGTAAAGGCAATCCAGTGCTGGACGTGCAAGGGGCGGTCTACTCCACGATCGGGTTTGGCGGCGTTCTGTATGGCTTCAGCGAGGCCGGAAGCAAAGGATGGGGCGAGACGGAAGTGGTTGTTTCGCTTGTCATCGGCGCCTTGTTCCTCATCATGTTCACATGGCGTTCGCTGCGCTCGGAGCATCCGGTGCTCAATTTCCGTGTGTTCCGCTACCCAGTGTTTACGTTGGCGACCGTCATCGGTTCGGTCATTAACATGGCGATGTTTGCCGCCATGGTCTTGCTTCCGGTGTATTTGCAAAACTTGCGCGGCTTTACGCCGCTCGATGCCGGTTTGCTGTTGCTGCCGGGGGCGATTGTGATGGCGGTCATGTCGCCGATCTCTGGTTGGGTGTTTGACCGCATCGGCGCGCGGATGCTCGCTATTGTCGGTTTGATCATCACCGCTGTGACGACGTGGGAATTCAGCAAGCTGACGATGGATACGCCATACAGCCAGTTGATTTGGCTTTACATTTTCCGCATGTTCGGCATGTCGATGCTCGGGATGCCGATTATGACGGAAGGGTTGAACGCCTTGCCGCGCCATTTGTACAGCCACGGCACGGCGATGTCGAATACGATTCGTCAAGTGGCGGCTTCGCTCGGGACGGCGTTCTTGGTGACGATCATGTCCAACCGGACGAAATTCCATGTGGAAGCTTATCGCAATGAAATGACGGAAAACAATCCGTTGTTCATGAGCCTTGTCGGCCAACTGAAACAGGCCATCCCAAGTGATGAGGCGATCGCTCAGCTGTTGTATGGACTTGTGCAGCAACGGTCAACGGTCGAGGGGATCAACGACGCCTTTTTCGTCGCTACTGGCTTAACGGTGGTGGCGCTCGTCATGGCGTTTTTCTTAAAAGGAAAAAAGCAGAAATCGCCATCGGCGTAAACAAGGGAAGCGGCGCACACGGCCGCTTCTTTTTTGTTTTGAGCCATGGAAAAGAGACGAAAACGGGCGGCCGGCTGCGAATCGTATAATCGTGACGAAGAGACAGGGGGGAACATTGTGGAGGCGCAAAGCAGGCAGCAAATGAGACAAACAAGACGAAGACGGTGTTGGCTGCAGGCGCTCGTTGTCGCCGCCTTGGCTTTGGCCGCCGTTGTTGCTGCGCTCGAGTGGGCGATTGATCGACAAAACATTGCCGCCTTGGAAACACCGTTGCCGGCAGCGACAATCATTTATGATGAACACGGCCGCATCGCGAGCAAGCTCGCGGCGGCAAACATCGAAGAAGTGCCGATCGACAGGGTGCCCAACTATTTTCTTGAGGCCATCGTCGCGACGGAAGACCGCCGCTTTTACGAGCATGATGGCGTCGATTATTATGGGCTTTTGCGCGCGATGTGGCGCAACATTCGCGCCGGGGCGTGGGTCGAGGGCGGCAGCACGATCACTCAACAGCTGGCGAAAAACGTCTTTTTAACGAATGAAAAAACGTTGACACGCAAATGGAAGGAATGGTTGATCGCACAAAAAATTGAGCGCACGTACAGCAAACAAGAAATTTTAGAAATGTACATCAATCGCATTTATTTCGGTGCGGGGGCGTGGGGGGTGGCCAGCGCGGCGAAAACGTACTTTGGCAAAGACGTTTCTGAGTTGACGCTAAGCGAATCCGCCATGTTGGCTGGTCTCATCAAAGCACCGTCCGCTTTATCGCCGGTCCGTCATTACGATAAGGCGGTCGCCCGGCGCAATGTCGTCTTGTCGCTCATGAAAGAACAAGGCTATATCGATGATCAAGAGTGGATCGCCGCGAAAAACGAGCACATTGCCATTCAACAGGAACCAAAACGCGACCCGTATGCCGGAAAATATCCGTACTACGTCGATGAACTAATCCACGAAGCGATTGCACAATACGGCCTGACGCAAAGCGATGTCCTTTCCGGGGGGCTCCGCATTTACACGGAGCTTGACCCGAACATGCAACAAGCGCTTGAAGCCGTGTATGCGAATGATTCGCTGTTTCCATCAAGCCCGGACGGTGTGCCTGTCCAAAGCGGAGCAGTGCTGCTCGACCCGAAAACGGGCGGGGTGAAGGCGCTTGTCGGCGGCCGCGGCCGCCATGTGTTCCGCGGTTTCAATCGCGCCACAGAGCTCAGGCGTCAACCGGGGTCAACGCTCAAGCCGCTCGCCGTGTACACGCCGGCGCTCGAACAAGGGTACGGGCCGTTTTCGCTGCTCAAAGACGAGCCGCTTAATCTCGGCGGCTACCGCCCGCAAAACTACGACCACACGCACCGCGGCACGGTGACGATGTATGAGGCGATCATCCATTCGCTCAATGTGCCGGCCGTCTGGCTGTTAAACGAAATCGGCCTTGACAAAGGGATGGAGGCGCTGCACCGGTTTGGTTTGCCGTTGGAAAAAGAGGACCGCCAGCTCGGCATCGCGCTCGGCGGCATGTCCCGCGGCGTCTCGCCGCTCGAGATGGCGGAAGCGTACGCCGTATTCGCCAATGACGGCGTCCGTTTGGACGGCCATCTCATTACAAAAATCGTTGATGCTTACGGCCGCAAGGTAGCGGAGTGGAAGCCGCGGCGAACGGTTGTCACGTCCAAGAAAGTGGCGCAGCAAATGACGTTTTTGCTCGAAGGCGTCATCCGCGAAGGGACCGGGAAGCGCGCTGCCATCCCGGGGCGGGAGCTTGCGGGCAAAACCGGGTCGACCGAGATGACGATCCCCGGCATCGACGGGGTGAAAGACCAATGGATGGTCGGCTATACGCCGCAGCTGGTCGGTGCGCTTTGGCTCGGCTATGACCGGCCGGACGAAACACATTATTTGACGACGACGAGCGGGGAAACGGCGGCCATCATTTTCCGCCATATGATGGAAAAAGCGCTGGCCGACGAGCCTGTCGTCCGCTTCTCGCTGCCGCTTGTGAAACAAGCGGAACGAGAACACAAAAAACGTGAGCCAAAGGCGCCTGAATCCGTGCCGCCAAAGGTGAAGGAAAAACCGCGTACGCCCGGCCATGAAAAAGGAAAAAACAAAAAAGAGAAAAAAGAAAAAAAGCACGGAAAAGGGCATGGCGGCAAGCGCGAATAGCTGTGGCCCAAGGCGTTCTCAACCTTTGTTTGGGCGCATATATATAAAGACAAGCCGCACGAAAAAGGAGGGGGAGCGCCCATGGCGCATTTCGGCTCGAAAGGATGGCTTGTGGCTGAGTTGAAAAAGGCGGGCATCGCCCGTCATCCGGTTGGACGGAAAAAAATTGAAACGTACAAGGCGGCGGAGCTGTACGGGCTGTACCGAAAATATGTGCAGAAAACGCGCTGAGCCGGATGAAAAATCCGGCTTCTTTTTTGGACAACCTAAAGGGGAAAGGAGGGGGGCGCGCCTGATGGTTGACAAGAGTGGGGACGCGCCGGAAGCGATGAAGAAAAAACGGTTTACGGTAGCGGAAGGGGAAACGATCGCCGCCTGTTTAGCGCGAATGAAACAGGAAGGCTACCGCCCTGTCCGCCGCATCGAGCAACCGATTTTCCGCGAAGTGGAAACGAACGGCGAAACGATGGTTGAGCCGTGCGGGCGCATCATCGAATTTGAGGGTGTGCGCGATGAGCCATAACGGGCGGTTGTTGGCTCCACCTTAGGCTGAAGGCGCGGCCGCAGATTCGACGGGCTCTGGTTATAGGGGCAAGAGAATTCATCAAAAAATTGCGAAGGAAGTTCTTTTCCCAACGATCGCCGCCTATACAAAGCGGGGAGATCGGCCAGCCAAAAAAACCGGAAAGGGAGTTCCTTCCCGGTCTAGCTGTGCGGCCACTCGCGCGTTTTTTTCGCGTCTCGATGGCCGCCGGTCGGGTTGCCGCTTGATGCTTCGTAGCCGACTTGGTACACATAGTGCTTCGGGGCGTGTATGACGTTGTCCATTCGGTATTGGTCCAGATCGTCTTGAAATTGCCGTTTGCTTTCTTGCTCATCCATCATTGGTACCCCCTTGTGGATATGGACTGCTGCGTTTATAGGGTGCGTCATCAAGGCGTGTTTTACTCAAAAGCCGTGGATCGTCATGCCGCCATCGACGAATAGCGTTTGGCCGGTTATATAGCTTGACGCATCGGAGGCGAGGAACACAGCCGGGCCGACGAGCTCAGGCAGCTCGCCAATCCGCTTGAGCGGCGTGACGGCCAAAATGTCGTTCACATACGCTTCGTCCTCAAGCAGCGTTTTGGTGAGCGGCGTTCGGAAATACCATGGGCCGATCGCGTTGACGCGTATGCCGTAGCGCCCCCACTCAAACGCCAGCACTTTCGTCATTTGGATGAGCGCCGCTTTTGTCGCCGCATACACAACCCCGGTGCGCAAGGCGACATGGCCGGCGACGGAAGCGATGTTGATGATGTTTCCGCCTTGCTTTTGTTCTTTCATGACGCGACCGGCTTCTTGTGAGACGAGAAACGCCGACTTTAAGTTGGTGTTCATAATCGTTTCCCACTCATGATCCGTCACATCCAAAGCCGGGGTGCGGATGTTCATGCCAGCGTTGTTGACAACGATATCAAGTGATCCGGCTTGTTGTTTGACATTGGCGACGGCGTCATGCACGGCTTTCCGGTCGATGACATCAAGCGGATATATGTACGCTTTCCGGCCGAACTGTTCGATATGGCTTGCCGTTTCTTGCAAATCAGCTTCCGTGCGGGCGATGAGCGCCACATCGGCCCCGGCTTCAGCGAACCCGATCGCGATCGCCCGGCCGATGCCGCGTCCGGCTCCCGTCACTAACGCCGTTTTTCCGTCCAAGCGAAACGAAGGCAAAAACATCGAAATCTCCCCTTTCAGAATCGTCGGTACATCCTCATGATAGCATGATCCCCTGTTGCAGCCAATCATTGGCATCGCTGTTTGGCAGGGAGCGGGAAGTGTGAGTAAAATATTTGTGGGTGACATTCCGAAATGATCCCCGACGAGGGTTGCGAACTTTTGTTCGCGACGCTCGTCGGGGCCACCAAGCGAAGCGCGGTAGAAAAAAGCAAATGTCATGCAAAAAGGACTCTCTCCCTGCTATGATGGTGATGACCAACATCCATAAAACAGGAGGGAGAGAGTCCATGAAACATCTTACCACAGAATGGCCTTTATTAAAAGAGCTGGAGGAACAATTAGTCAGAACTCTTCAAAAGGTGTTCGCTGTCTTGTTGGCGGCCCTTTTGGAGGAGATCGATCAACAACTGGCGGAAGCGCGGGACAAGCGCCGGTATCAGCTGAAAGACAAACGGCCGACCACGATCCAAACGCTGTTTGGAGAAGTGACGTTTCGACGGAAYTACGACT